>PWVT01000251.1 GCA_003562195.1 Phycisphaeraceae bacterium
CTGAAGCGGACATCTTGCAGGAAGTGTTGGTGCTGGGGCTGACGTTTCTCGTGTTCGCAGCTGGCCTAGAACTGAACCCAGCGCGCGTCGTGCAGCAGCGGAAGGCGGCGATGCTGATCGGTGTAGCGCAGTTTTTTGCGATGCTGTTGATCGGTATGGGGCTGCCCCTGCTCATGGGCATGTCGCTTATGGGATCGCTGCATGTGGGGCTGGCGATGTCAGCAAGCTCGACGATTGTCGTTGTGCGAATTTTGCAGAAGCGAAGGCAGTTCTTCGAGCCGTTCGGACGCCTGGTGCTTGGCGTGCTCCTGCTGCAGGATGTGCTGATCATTCTGTCCATCGCAGCACTCAGCGGTGCAGAGGAGGGGCTGTCCGGAATCGTACTGGCAACCATGGCGACGCTCGGTCTCGTGGTGCTCACCTGGGTGTGCATCAAGTGGGTTTCGCCGTGGCTGATCATCAAACTGGAGCTCGATCAGGAAAGTCTGCTGCTCGTAGGCATGGCAATTCTCTTCAGCTTCACTGGCATTGCATTCTGGATGCAGGTGCCGTTGGTGATCGGGGCGTTCGCAGCAGGCGTCGCACTGTCTGGATTTCCCGTCAATGGCGTGATACGGGGGCAACTGGTTTCACTCAACGGATTTTTCCTTGCGGTGTTCTTCGTGTGCCTGGGTTCAATTCTCGTGCTGCCGAGCATGGAGCAGTTTCTGCTCATCGCAGCATTGACCGTACTGCTACTTATTGTCACGCCCGTGCTGGTGGTGGCTGCCGCACAGGGATTGGGAATCACCACGCGCACGGCCATCGAAAGCGGGTTGCTGCTTGCGCAAAGCAGTGAATTTTCCATCATCGTGATCCTGCTTGGCGTGACGGCAGGTCATCTGGAACCGGGCATGCTTTCAGTCATCGCGTTGGTGACGGTCATCACCATGACGCTGACGTCGTTGATCGCGACCGATGCTGTGACGTGGTGGCTCGTGCGGTTGCAACCGTCGCGCAAGCGTGAACTCGAGAACATCAAGGATCTGGAAAATCACATCGTGATGCTCGGTTGTGGTGAAAACAGCCGTCTGTTGCTGGACCTGCTGCTGCTGCATGGCAATCGCGTTGTGGTGGTGGATGAAGACCCGAGTGTGGTAGAGTCGCTTCTCGCCCGCGGTGTCGATGCGGTGCGTGGCGACGGTGCAGATGATGCGGTGCTGCGATCAGTCCGAGCGGACAAGGCGCATGTCGTTATCTCCACCATTCGTCGTTTGGAGGATAACGAACGGATGATTCGTTTCGTCGGCGATGTCACGGTGCTGGTGCGCGTGTTCAGCGAAGTCGAAGCCGAACGCATTGAGCGCATCGGAGCGGTTCCCGTATGTGAAGCACAGGCGGCTGCGAAAGACTTCTTTGAGTGGTTCAACGAACGATTTTCTCACACGGGCAGCACAGTTCAGTCATAATCACGCTGTGATGGTTGTTTGTGCGTGGCGAAGTAAAGCCCTTGGCCGTTGAGGCCGTGTTCATCGTGTGTGACAATTAACCCTGCATCATCGAGCGCATGTTCGTATTGCTCGCGGGTGAACAGTCGTACACGATGTACATCAGTGAATGCGCCGATGCCGGTTGGTCGGGTGACGACGTAGTTGAACGTGATTTCCAGCGAGTCGTGATGCACCCGTGCAGTCGTGCGGCGCGTCAGGGCAAGATACGGTTCCTCGATGCGCATGGTGTCTTCGCGCGGCGGTTGGAGACGATCCGGAGTAATGGCTGGCTCGATCGCGATCACGCCTCCATGGTGCAGATGTGCTGCCATGGACCGTATCGCAGCGTGAAGGGCTTGCTCATCGGGTAGATAGCCGATTGATGCAAACATGCAGGTAATCACGTCAAAGCGGAGCGGCAGGTTGATCGCGGTCATGTCCTGTTGATGCAAAGGGACGCCCGGCAGTTTCCGCTGCGCGACAGTCAGCATCGCCGGATTCACATCCAGTCCTTCAACGTCACAGGCGCGCTGAAAATGTCGCAAGTGCTCGCCAGTACCGCAGGCAACATCCAGCAAACGGGCCTGAGGTCGCAGGGACACCATAGAAGCGATACGCTGAAGAATTGCATCCGCTTCGCATGCATAATCCTTGCCACGCGCGGCATACACGCGATCGTAGAGTTCAGCCCAGTGATCGAACATGTGTAGGAGTCTAGATGAACCGGTCCATACAAAGCGAGAAATCCGAACGGTCAGTCGCAAAGCGGCGTCGCATCGGGATCGTGACATCCTCCCGTGCGGACTACGGTCATGTGTACTGGCCCATGCAGGAACTGTTAGCCCGTGATGATGTTGATCCGTTCCTGATCGTGACCGGTGCCCATCTCTCGCCGGAGTTTGGCCTGACTGTGCAGGCCATTGAAGCTGATGGCCTGCCAATTGCCGAGCGCATTGAGTGTCTGCTGAGTTCTGACACAGATGTCGCCATGGGAAAGACACTTGGGCTGGCGACAATCTCCTTTACAGAGGCGCTGGATCGCCAGCGGCCGGACCTGCTCGTGGTTGTTGCTGATCGCTATGAAATGCTTGCACCAGCCATGGCGGCCATGACGCTGCGACTGCCCATCGTCCATGTGGAAGGCGGCGAACTGAGTGAAGGCGCGATCGATCAGCAGATTCGCAACGCGTTGACGATGCTCAGCCACGTACACTTGACCACGACTGAACTAGCCAGCAGACGTTTGATGGCGATGGGGGAGCAGGCCCATCGCATCCATCGCGTCGGTGCTGCATCGCTCGATCATCTGCGACGGTGTAAGCCGATGGCACGTGATGCATTGAGCCGCGTCCTTGACGCTACGCTTGAAAGCCCGTTGTTGGTTGTCGCAGTGCACGCGGTGACAATTGAGCGGGACACGACAGTGGAGATTGATGCAGTGTTCGCGGCCTTGGAGCAGATCAAGGCGACAATCGTGTTTTGTTTTCCGAATGCTGATGCGGGGAGCAGGCGAATCATGCAACGGGCCAAGGCATTTTGTAAAGCGCGAGACCGCTCGTACCTGTTCGTCAATCTGGATCGTGAGACCTATTGGAGCTTGCTCAGTTGTGCAGATGCCATGCTTGGCAATTCCAGCAGTGGCATTATGGAGTCGCCTTCGCTGAATCTTCCGGCGGTCAATATTGGAAAACGTCAACAGGGACGTGAGCGTGCAGCAAATGTGCTCGATGTACCCGCACAGGCCAACGAGGTTGTCAATGCAGCGCATCGTGCGCTCGACCGGGATTTCCGGCGGTCACTGGGCGAAGTGACAAACCCCTATGGTGACGGCCACGCAGCCGAGCGGATCGCCACCATTCTTGCCGAAGTGCCCATTGATGCATCGCTGCTGGAAAAACGCGGCCTGCCGGACGAGTTGGTCCGGGATGCCGTACCGGAAACAAGGAAGCGGTGAGGGGGAGATTCGAACTCCCGGTGACGCGAAGCGCCACGCCGGTTTTCAAGACCGGTGCATTCAACCACTCTGCCACCTCACCGTCGGTGCACGTGGTGCAGGGGGGGATTGTAGCGAACAATCACACCGTCGCGCTGCAACCGACTTTTTGGCCCTGTATGCAGCAATGGTATCGATCATTCCGCAGCGAATACGAGTACATCTTTGCCAAAATTTAGTGAAAAAGTGTCGTACTCACCGGTCCAGACTTTATACTCGTTGCGATATTTCTTTGGAGGAGGCGCCGAATCACTGTGGGAAAAGCATATCGGTGCTATTCAGGCCGGTATGTCAGTGCGTTTGTAATTTGAGCAAGCCAACACCTTCAGAGCACCATGAGTAACACGATGATGAATCGAACTGGGATGACATGTGCTGTAGTAATTACTTTACTGCTGACACTGGCAGTCACGAACACGTACGCCCAAACCGTGACATGGACCGGACAGGGCGATGGCAGTTCATGGTCGGACGCCGAAAATTGGTCAAGCACGCCAAACCTGCCCGGCCCGGCAGATCATGTGCTGATCGATGATGAGAGTGCGACAGTAGTCCATGACGATGTGACAGCGATTCAATCGCTGATCTGCGATGGCCACCTGACCGTCCTTGGCGGAACGCTTGAGGTCAATCAATCCGCATCGTTCAGCAATTCCCTGCACATTGATGGCGGTCAGTTAAAGGGCGGTGTGTGGGATACGACAGAGGCCGTCGCAACATTTAGCAGCGACAACTCCAATCGTCTGATCGGTGTGACTGTCAATGGCGATCTTGCGAGCAGCACGACCAATGCTCGTTTGAACATTGAGGACGGATTGACGCTCAACGGTACGCTGACGATGGGCCACAGCCGCACGCGCGTGGCGTTCC
>PWVT01000202.1 GCA_003562195.1 Phycisphaeraceae bacterium
ACGCCCAGCACGCGCCCGCCGTTGGTGACCAACTCATTCGTGCTCGCCATGGTGGTCCCTGCGTGAAACACCATCACGCCATCCAATGCCTCCGCATCCTCAATACCCGTGATCGGCTTGCCCTTGGCATATGAACCGGGATACCCACCCGAGCACATCACCACGCACACCGCCGCCCGCGGGTCGAAGTCAAAATCCACATCCGCCAGTTTGCCCGTGCTGGTCGCCCACAGGATCTCAACCAGATCGCTCTGCAAACGGGCCATCAGCGGCTGGCACTCGGGATCTCCGAATCGACAGTTGAACTCCAGGACCTTCGGCCCTGCCGGCGTGAGCATCAACCCTGCATACAGCACACCGCGATATTCGATCCCCTCCCGACGAAGCGCATCAACCGTCGGCACGATGATCTGCCGCTGAATCGTGTCCATCATTGCAGCATCAACAAGCGGCGTCGGGCAGTACGCGCCCATCCCCCCGGTATTCGGGCCAGCGTCGCCCTCATCACGCTGCTTGTGATCCTGACACGTGTCCAGCAGCGAAATCGTGCGGCCGTCCACCAGCGCGAGGATGCTGACTTCCTGACCGGCGAGCTTTTCTTCGATGATGACCTTGCCCGCAGCGTCGCCGAACTCGCGCTGCACAAACATCCGCTTGACCGCATCAACCGCCTCTTCGCGATTTTCACAGACGATGACGCCCTTGCCCGCCGCCAACCCCGCCGCCTTGACCACACACGGGTCTTCACGGTTTTCCACGTAGTGCATGGCTGATTCAAGATCGCTGAACGTCCGGGCCTCCGCTGTGGGAATCGCTGCCTGCCGCATGAGCTGCTTGGCGAATGCCTTGTCCGCCTCGAGTTGGGCAGCTGCCTTGGATGGCCCGAAGACGCGGCGGGTCTTCGTCTGCAGCGCGTCGGTCAACCCCGCTGCCAACGGGGCTTCCGGCCCGACGACCACGAGATGAATGTCCTCCGTCTCGCACCACCGCGTCATCCGAAACACATCGCGGACATCCATCTTCACCGGACACGGCTCACCCAGGGCAGCCAGGCCGGCATTGGAAGTGTCGCTCAGCCACAATTTGCCCAGCCGGGGCGATTGGCGGAGTTTCCACGCCAGCGCGTGCTCGCGGCCGCCGCCGCCGATGAGCAGAACATTACAAGGATTCGGACAGGTCGAGTCAGACATGCGGCAAGTGTAGTAACTGACGCCCGACACCGCAGCGAAGCCCTGTCCCGCAACGACCACGAATTGACCCGAAATGTCACTCGAAAACCGCATCATGTCCGTGAAACGGTCGGGTTTTGACCATCGTGGCGCGAAATTGTCCTGCTTCTGACAGCCGAAATCCCCCGTCCCTGCACCCGTCAACACGATTTTGGGCAGCCCGGCGGCCAACCACCTGCGTACCAGTAGCTCTGCCAGCAGAGCATCGGTTTCCAGACCGATCGCGAGCCGGAGCAGGAACTGTCCGATAACCGGGTGCACAGGGTTTTGTACGGGTCACAGTTTTACTATGCCACGTCTTCGCGACGATGCAAGTTCAAACATCACAAAGAAGCCGCGATCGGTGGGCACCGGTGGTTTCGCGGGGGCGCCCACGCTAAGCCGCGAGCGGCCGCTTGCGGCTTAGCGCGGTCACCCATCACCGCGGCGAGGGGTTCTTCTTGCCCTTTTTCGTGATACCCGTCTTCGACCGCGCTGCGCCGGGTTTGGCGCGGGGCATTTGCACTTCCGTGCGCATGATCTTCGATGAACCAAATTCTGGCATCGCCCTGACCTCCACCACGCGGTCGCGCAGTGATGCTGCCTTCTCAAACTCAAGGTTCTTTGCCGCTTCGAGCATTTCCGCTTCGAGCATTTCGATCAGCTCATCGCGTTCATACTCCTGCTCACTCTGCTCAGTTGCCACAGCTGCGCGGGCGGTCTTGCGGGCACGCAGTTCCAGTTCAATGCCGCGACGAATGGCCTTCTTGATCGTCGCCGCCGTAATGCCGTGCTCGATGTTGTACGCGAGTTGCTTCTCGCGGCGACGCTCGGTTTCATCCATTGCGGCCTGCATCGCCGGCGTCACGGCATCGGCGTACATGATCGCCACCGCGTTCACATTGCGTGCCGCGCGACCCATCGTTTGAATCAGACTCGTCTCGCTTCGCAGGAAGCCGGCCTTGTCTGCATCGAGAATCGCCACCAGCGAAACTTCCGGCAGGTCCAGCCCTTCCCGCAACAGGTTGACACCGATGAGCACATCGAACTCCCCTTCGCGCAGCTCGCGCAGGATCTCCAGCCGCTCAAGCGTGTCGATCTCGCTGTGCAGAAATCGAACGTGCAGGCCTTCATCGTGCAGGTAGTTGGTGAGGTCTTCCGCCATGCGTTTGGTGAGCACCGTCACAAGCGTGCGCTCCCCGCGCTCCGCGCGGACCTTGCATTGCTCCATCAAATCAGCCACCTGCCCCTCAGCGGGTTTGACTTCAATGATGGGATCAACCAGCCCGGTCGGGCGGATGATCTGCTCGGCGATCTCGCCGCCGGTTTGCTCAAGTTCGTACGGCCCGGGCGTGGCGGAGACATACACCACCTGCGGGACCATTTCCTCAAATTCCTGAAACTTCAGCGGCCGATTGTCCATCGCGCTGGGCAGGCGGAAACCGTGATCGACCAGTACCTGCTTGCGGGCGCGGTCGCCGTTGTACATCGCGCGAACCTGCGGCAAGGTCACGTGCGATTCATCAATAAACATGAGCCAGTCACTTGGATCGTGTTCCGGCACAAAGCGGAAGTAATCCATCAGTGTGTATGGCCGGGCACCGGGGCCGCGACCGTCAAGATGCGCCGAGTAATTTTCGATGCCTGAGCAGTATCCGACTTCCTCCATCATCTCCAGGTCGTACTTGGTGCGCGCGAGCAATCGCTGTGCTTCGAGCAGTTTGCCCTCGTGGCGCAAGGCCATGACGCGCTCGTCCATTTCCGCTTTGATGTTCTTGAGGCACTGCTCCAGCCGATCTTCGGGCATGACGTAATGCACCGCGGGGAAGAGGAACACGTGCGTTTCTTCCGCAAGCACCTCGCCGGTGGTCGGATGGATGAACTCGAGCCGGTCGATCTCATCGCCGAAGAACTCGATGCGCACCGCGAACTGTTCGTAGGCGGGATAGACCTCGATCACATCGCCGCGCACACGAAACTTGCCGCGATCAAACTCAATGTCATTGCGCTGGTACTGCATATCCGCCAAGCTCAGCAGCAGTTCGCGGCGGTTGAATGACTGGCCCTTGATGAGCGACAGCACGCGATCCTTATATGCAGTGGGCGAACCGAGGCCGAAGATACAGCTCACGGACGCGACGAGGATCGTGTCCGGCCGGGAGAGCAGGTTGCTGGTCGCAGCCAGGCGCAGGCGGTCGAGATCATCATTGCGCGAGGCGTCTTTCTCGATGTAGATATCCCTCTGCGGGATGTACGCCTCCGGCTGGTAGTAGTCGTAGTAACTGACGAAGTAGCTGACCGCGTTGTTCGGGAACAACTCGCGCATCTCTTCATAGAGTTGCGCAGCGAGGGTTTTGTTGTGGCTGAGAATGAGCGTGGGCTTCTGCACGCGCTCGATGACGTTCGCCATGGTGAACGTCTTGCCCGTGCCGGTGGCTCCAAGCAGGACGCTATGCCGCTCGCCGGCGTTGATGCGCCCGGCAAGCTCGTCGATCGCCGTCGGCTGATCGCCGGTGGGTGAAAATTCGCTGACAACCTGGAAGCGGTGCTCTGACATTGGATAATCATAGATCAACGGCAAAACGCCTTTGAGTTTTGGAAGAGTCCAGCCGGCCGGGCAGCGCCTTGCCATGCTGCGCTGCACAGCAAAAAACGGGGTTTTCGCAAAAAACGCAACATGTCGAGTACCTCACGCAAAAGGGCAGAATCTCAATCGGCAGAGCATCCGTCTCCAGCCGACCCCCACGCACCCAGTCAGACGTCGCCCCATCTATTTTCGGTATTTGTACGCATATCACGATTCACTATGCCACAGCTTTGAGGCAATGCAAGTGACGAGTGGACAATTGATTCTTCTCTTTTGATGAAGGAGCAGATTGACCCTCTGCCAAGGTGTGCTTTGATCGCCGCCACATGCAAACCCGAAGCACCGCATGGCCATGCGGTGCCGTACGAATGTTGACCCGCAGCAAAGGCCGCGCGTGAGGAAGTGCCAGGGCACAGGATTGTGGCAATCCGCTCTTGACAAGAGA
>PWVT01000284.1 GCA_003562195.1 Phycisphaeraceae bacterium
CGAACCTATGAAAGCTCTTACGCTGCCCAGAATCCAGGGCGGGTTTTTGATGAACACGGCTACATCGCGGTGCCGGTGTTTCTCGTTGAAGACATGCTCAGCGACCAGGTACCGCAATGGGCACCCGCGTGGTTACTGAATCAGCCGGGAACCACATGGCTGCTTGGCATCGTGGTGACGCTCTGGTTCTTGCTGATTATCTGGATGGGCATCACACTGCCGTTCGTGCTGACGGCGTTGGGGACGGGCGGGGCCATCGGCTTTCTATGGCTTGTCGGCCGCCTGTGGGATTTCCGCCCCGATCAGGCCATGCTCGCCGTCGCAGGCATCGGACTGTTGACGTTCACCTATGTGCTGCTCACACAGGGGGCGTTAATTCTCTATCAGCGCCCCAACCAAATACTGGCGGTGGCGCATACGGTGATCAAGGAAGCATCGCGCAGCAAAATTTCGCTTGTGTTCATCATCCTGTTGTTGGTAACCCTGCCAATGCTGCCAATCTGGCTTGATCCAGAAGCGCCGCTGCGATATCGCGTGCAGACATTCATCAGTCGCTCCATGAATCTCACGTTCGTACTCGCTGCATGCATGACGCTGTTCCTGGCATGCGCGACGGTCGCGTTTGAGATTCGAGATCGGCAGATTTGGCAGGTGATGACCAAGCCAATGAATCGGCTCTCATACATCCTCGGGAAGTGGCTCGGTGTGGTGACGGTAAACATGATCCTGTTGATCATTTCCGGCGTCTCCACGTTCACCTTCATCCAATACCTGCGCACCTTGCCGGTCGCGCCGGGGATCGAAGGGCAGCTTGACCGGGTACAGGTTTCCGATGAGGTGTTGACGGCGCGCGTGGCTGCCAAGCCGACCTATCGGCAACTCACCGATGACCAGGTGCGTAATCGCATTGAACAGCTTATTGACCGCGATCCGGATCTAATTCCAGAGCAGGTTACGCTGGCGGATCGACGCCGCATGGCTAGTGAGATACGCCAGGCATTCGCAGCTTCGCAGCGATCGGTACCGCCTGGTCGCGCGCTCAACTATGAGTTTCACGGCCTTGAGGAGGCCAAGCGCCGCGAAGCGATGCTGTCACTGCGATATCAATTCTTTATTCTCCAAGACGATCAGCACGAGACGTTTCCCGCAGCGTTCATGTTTAACGAGATTCCCGAGACGGCTCGCCGGGTGACGTACGTGCCGACGATGACACATGTACAGATGATCCCTCCGGATTACATTCAAGAGGATGGCTCAATCACGGTGTCGTTGCTCAATCTGTTTGAGCCGCCGCCGGAGACGCCCAATCTTGGCGCAATCAATTTCGAGGAGCATGGATTTGAGATTCTGTACCAAGTTGCCAATTTCGAGGGGAACTTCTTCCGTGCAGTTCTGGTTGCATGGGTGAAGCTGGCATTTCTTGCGATGCTGGGCATTTGCTGCGCGACGTTCCTGAGTTTCGCGGTGGCGTGCTTGCTGTCGTTTACGATCTTTATGGCCGGTTCGCTTGGACCGTTTCTGGCAATGTCACTGGAAATTTTTGAGCCGCTGCCGGTGGATCGCATCGACTTCAGCAACGTGGGCATGGTGATTCAATGGGGCTCGCAATGGGTGATTCGATCTATCGCAGAGGTGTTGGTGTTCTCCCTGCGAGCATTCGGCGAGTTCAGTCCAACACAAAGTCTCGTCGAAGGGCGGTTGATCCCATGGGGAACCGTCCTCAGCGGTTTCGTGAAGCTGGGCCTGTTCTGGTCTGGCGCGGCAATGTTGTTGGGTTTTCTGGTGATCCGCTCGCGTCAGCTCGCGATTTACAGCGGGCAAGGTGGGTAAGCCCAAGGAGCATGTCATGACACACGATCGACTCGTTCAAGCCATTGCATTAGCCATCTGTATCGTTGGCGTGGGTTCCGCCGGTGCAATGTTGCCACGTTTGATCGACAAGTCTGATGAATACGCCCTGCGCTACACCGATGTGTCGATCGAGGGCGCGCCGCCGTTTGTTGCCATTGGCACAGCAATCGGTGCGCTTCGCGGGCTCGTCGTCGATTACCTGTGGATCAAGGTCAACATCATGAAAGAGCGCGGCCTGTTCTATGAAGTGATGGCCGACGCGGATCTGATCACCAAACTCCAGCCGCGTTTTGCTGCAGTGTGGGCGTTTCATGGTCACAACATGGCGTACAACATCTCTGTTGCCACGCATACCCAGGAAGAGCGATGGGAGTGGGTAAATGCGGGGATACGCCTTGTTCGCAACAGAGGCCTTCGCTACAACCCGAACAACCTTGAGCTTCACCGTGAGTTGGCCTTCTGGTTCGCGCACAAGATCGAAGGCGTGGCCGACGACGCGCACTTGTTTTACAAAACCGAGTTTTGCCGCGAGTGGCACTTCATTCTCGGTCAGCCGCCCGAAGGGTATGAAGACCGCATCGCATGGATCAAGCGTGTGGCCGATGCGCCTGAGACACTTGTGGAAGCCGAGCGCCGCACACCCGGCGTACTCGCGCTGGTGGAGCGATTGACCGAAGAAATCGGTGCTGCCCGCCGCTCGCCTCAAGAATTCCGCCCCGATCATCGCTTCCTGCGGCTGCATGGCGAATGGGAAGCGGTTACACGGTATTCCGCTGTTGCAGAATTGCTCGGCTACGCGGACCAATGGAGGCGCGAGCGCCCCGTGTTCCGTGTGTTCGATGAGATCGCTTCCGATCCAGACCTGAACGAGCAATGGGAAACGCTGCTGGCTCACGTGCGTAAACGCGTCCTCAAGGACGATTACAATATGGACCCGCAGTTGATGTATCGCTATACCAAGGAGCTCGGTCCGATTGACTGGCGCCACGGTCAAGCACACGCGCTGTACTGGAGTCGACGCGGCACCGAGCGTGGTGAAGCCCGTGTGCTCAATGAAGGGGATATCTACAAGGTCGTCAATAACGATCGAATCAACGTACAGGCCATGCAGGATCTGGCGCGGTACGGCCGCATCAGCTTCGATCCGTTCTCACGCGAACTGCCCAGCCGCTTCCCTGAACCGCGCTGGATCGACACCATCGAACAAGAGTTCCACCGTCTTTACGACAAGCACTACGAAACGCGCGGTGCCGGCGGTGAAACGTTCATTACCTTCCTGCAGAATTTCATGAGCTCCGCCATCCGTGAGTGGTATCGTGCCGGCGAACGGCAGCGAGCGCAGCAGCTCATGGACATGCTTGACAATCTGTTTGGTTCCGGCCAGAGTGAGTACGTTGGCCGGAATCCACGTTTCTCCATGCCGCTGGATGTGTTTGTTCGTGGGGAAGTTCGTGACCAGTACCAATTCCAGCCGCATATCGCGCCGAGCGATGTGGCCGCTTCATTGAGGTACGGCCTTCGCGTGGGCATCGGTCAGAATCGGCCGGAAGTGTACGAACAGGCCATCGAGTTTGCCCGCCAGGTTACTGAATTTTTCAAAGGCAATGATTACTACGACTACGTCAACAAGTTTGGACGCGGTCGCATGTCAGAAATCATCGGCGCACTGGAAAACAGTGCTGAGACGGCATTCCTGCAGTTGATGACCGATACCACTGTGCCGCTGCAGGAACGTTTGACCATCTGGCGACAGATTGATCAGCACGAGCCAGAACTGCGATTGCGTGTGTACGACTGGATTCGACCATCGGTCGAGCAGCAGTTCAACCAGCATCCATTGAGTGAACGGTACACGATGGGGCAGGTGTTCCCGGCGCCACGCGGCATCGAAGCATATCGCGTACGCATGGCTCAGGAACGAGCTGCGCGTGAAGCTGCACTGGAAGAACAACGGCGTCGAGACCAGATCGATCGCCGGTAGACGCAGCCATTATGTAGCGGCTCGTTCAACGCGATTCCGCAGGACGCCAACGTGCTCAATCTCGATGTGCACCTCATCCCCCGGCTGGAGAAACCGGGGTGGTGTGCGTGCTGCGCCAACGCCCGCTGGAGTGCCGGTCAGCAGCACCGTGCCGGCGGATAGGGTTGTCCCCCGACTGAGTTCAGCGATGAGATATGCGACAGGGAAGATCATTTGTGATGTACTTGCGTCCTGCATGATTTCACCGTTGAGCGTCGTCGTGATACGCAGCGTCTGTGGATCAGCCACGGCGTTGCGTGAGACTGGCTCACTCATTGGGCAGAACGTGTCAAAGCTCTTGCCGCGGATGAATTGTCCGCCCCCCCCTTCC
>PWVT01000177.1 GCA_003562195.1 Phycisphaeraceae bacterium
GGAGGGACTGGCGGTGGGTCTCGTATTCGTCGATGAGATCACCGAGTTGGTCGACGAGAAGGCTGGTAAGCACCCCTCCCGCTCGTTGATAGGTGGTGAAGGCGTTGCAGTCGCCCTCGCGCGCGTGCGCGCGTGCGCGAGGGGTGGTGGTTCCCCTCTCTTCTCTTCTGTTAACTTCCTTACCTTCTCTTCTGCGGGCATCGTTCCGGCACGGTTCCGGCACGGTTCCGGCACGGTTCGGGCACGCTGCCGGAGGATTGCCGGCAGGGTTCCGGCTCGGATGGGAGGGCGGGGCGATGTCAATGGGGTATGGTTGGGATAACTTTTGGGAAATAGCGGTGGATTTGGGATATTGGGGGGTGGTGATGCGGTGGGTGGCCGCAGGGGATGGCAGCAGGGGTTAGCAGCAGGGGTTGGCAGCAGGGGATGGCAGCAGCAGGGTCACTGCAGGATGGGGCTTGCGCGGATCGGTGGGTGATGTATACTGGTTAGAAGGAAGGGCCAGGGGACGACCAGATGAACGCTGAGGAACTTGTCATAAGATACCACGCTGGAGAAAGGGACTTTCGCCGAACCAGCCTGTTCGGGCTCATTCCGCGTGGGGCCCGCCTGCGTGAGGCCAACCTCGAAAGGGCGAACCTCAGCGCGGCCAACCTCGAGAGGGCCAACCTGAAATGGGCCAACCTGATCCAAGCCGATCTGAGCCGGGCCATCCTGGCCAAGGCCAACCTGCGCGGGGCCCAACTCAACGCGGCCACCCTGGAAGGAGCAGACCTGCGCCACGCCAACCTGCGCGGGGCCGACCTCAGCTGGACCAACCTGCGGGGCACGATCATCGACGTCAAGACACAGCTGGACGACAAGTGGCGCCTCGTCTGGTCCATACTCAATCACCCTGATCCCCCCCGCGACCTGCGCGACGCCGACCTCAGCGCGGCCAACCTGGAAGGAGCTGATCTGCGCCACGCCAACCTGCGCGGGGCTGACCTCAGCGGGGCCAGCCTGCGAGGCACGATGATCGACGCCAAGACACAGCTGGACGACAAGTGGCGCCTCGTCTGGTCCATACTCAATCACCCTGATCCCTCCCGCGACCTGCAGCACGCCGACCTGAGCAAGGCCGACCTGGAAGGAGCTGACCTGCGCCACGCCAACCTGCGCGGGGCGGCCCTGTGGGACACCGACCTAACTTGGGCTCATCTGGAAGGGGCCTGCCTGAGCGACGCCGACCTGTGCCGGGCCGACCTGAGTCCGGCTCACCTGGAAGGGGCCTGCCTGAGCGGCGCCGACCTGAAAGAGGCCAACCTGCGCTACGCCAACCTGAGCGAGGCCGACCTGCGCGAGGCCGATCTCACAGTGGTCACCCTGAAGGGAGCCACCCTCAGAGGAGCCACCGTGAGCGGCGCCCATCTGGAAGCGGCCGACCTGAGCGACGCCGACCTGGAAGGGGCCAACCTGTCCAAGGCCAACCTCCGCGCGGCTAACCTCAGCCGGGCCAACCTGTTCAAGGCCGACCTCCGCGGGGCTGACCTCAGCGAGGAGATCGTGTTCGAGTCCATCCAGCTCGGGACCAGCCTACGCGAGGCCGACCTCCGCGAGGCCGACCTGCGCGGGGCTGACCTCGCCTGGGCCGACCTGCGAGGGACGATTGTCGACGCGAGCACACAGTTGGACGACAAGTGGCACCTCGTCTGGTCCATACTCAATCACCCTGATCCCCCCCGCGACCTGCAGCACGCCGACCTGAAGTGGTCCGACCTGGAAGAGGCTGACCTCAGCGGGGCTGACCTGCGCGCGGCCAGCCTCAGCGAGGCCAACCTGGGAGGGGCTGACCTACGGGACGCCGACCTGCGCGGGGCTGACCTCGGCTGGACCAACTTGCGAGGCATGATCATCGACGCCAACACAGAGCTGGACGACAAGTGGCGCCTCGTGTGGGCCATCGTCAATCACCTTGATCGCTTCCGCGACCTGCACCACGCCGACCTGAGCGAGGCCGACCTGGAAGGGGTGGATCTAAGATGGGCCGACCTACGCCAGGCGGACCTGAGATGGGCCAACCTGTGCTGGGCCAACCTGAAATGGGCCAACCTGGAAGGAGCCACCATGAGCGGCGCCCGCCTCCGCGGCGCTCACTTGCAGAGGGCCAACCTGCGCCAGGCGGACCTGCGCGACACCGACCTACACCACGCCAACCTGCGTGGGGCCGACCTGCGCGACGCCGACCTGGAAGGGGCCAACCTGTTCAGGGCCAACTTCCGCGGGGCTGTCCTCAGCACGGAGCCACAGCGGGTGAACGAGGACAAGAGGGGGAAGGAGGAGAAGAAGAGGAAGAAGATGCGGCGGTTAAGGCGATGAACGCCGAAACCCTGCCGGCCGCACCCCGCGACCTAGCCCAGATCGAGGGAGACGGATACCAGGCGGCGATGCTGACCTGGCTCGAGGGGAAGGCCGCCCGTACCCGGCGATAGTATATGACCGCGCTGCGGGCCTTCCTGGGGGCAACCGAGGAGCGCCGGCACTGGCAGGCGATGGTCAATGCGCTGGGGGTGGGGGTTTGAATGCAGGGCACTGACCGACACCGCACCCGCCGCTGGTCTCCCATAGCGAGAGCCCTGACGGAAAGATCACCGGATCTCTTGATGGTCATCCAAGGCGTAATGGAGCACGGGTTCGCTAAGCTTAGATTCAACACTTCGCGAAATCCTATTGCTCTGAGTGCCTCATGAGGCGTTCTGAGGCCCAGAAAGCCCGCGATGCTTCGCATTTCCGGCGCCGGGACTGCCGCTTTCAGGCCGTTCTGAGCATTCGAGAGCGTCTACGCCAGTTGAAATCGACCAAGTGTCGAAAGCCCGCTAAGATCGAGGGACGGATTGGCGGACGCGTAACCACGCTGGGCCGATAGACACGGGCCCGTAGGTCAGGGAGCTATGAAGATCGAAACACCCGCGGAGAAGGTCCTCTACTGTACACTTCGGATAGAGACAGAAGGCCAAGAACCGGACCAGGTGAGAGCAGGTACAGCCTTCATATTCAGCTTAACGGACAGTGAACAAGAACCTTTCCCTTGCATCATCACTAACAAACATGTTGTACACGGCGCCCAGAGAGGCCATTTCTTCTTCACTGTCAAGAAGCAGGGAAAGCCAAAGATGGGCAAGCGGATCGATATTCGGATGGACAACTTCGAGGCACAATGGTACGGCCATCCAGATCCAGACATAGATGTCGCGGCAATGCCTCTCGGGCCGTTAGTCCGAGAAACTCAACAGGCAGGTACCGAGATCTTCTGGAGCTACTTGGATCAGAAGCTAATCCCAACGAAGGACCAGCTAGACGAGTTGGATGTAATTGAGGAAGTCATGTTCGTCGGTTACCCAAATGGCATCTATGATCGTGCAAACCTGCTGCCCGTATTCAGGCGTGGAATCACAGCAACGCCCCTCCAGATTGACCATGACGACAAACCGGTGTTTCTAGTTGATGCTTCAGTGTTCCCGGGTTCTAGCGGAAGCCCAGTCCTAATATACAACCTAGGCGGTTATCAGACTCGCAAGGGTCTCCATGCCGGAGGCCGGTTCTTTTTTCTCGGTGTTATTGCCAGTGTCGTGTATCGACACGAGACAGGCACGCTCGAATTCGTGTCAGCTCCTGCGAATAAGGTTCCAGTAGTAAGGACGAAAGAGATGATCGACTTAGGCATCGTCTTCAAGGCAAGTGCCGTTGTCGAAACCGTCGAGGGCCTTCTGGCGATCCTGGAGAGCTAGCCCTCCAGTCAATGCTGAAGGCCGCATTCTTTGATCAAGCTCGGGCACACCACGGCCAGAGCTTGGTGGATGGCCTCCAGCCGACACGACCGGGGGACCGGCAGCACCCCTTGGTATGGCAGTCAGCGCTATGGCGATACCTCGCCTATGTCGTTGGAGAGAATCCAAGAGATGTGGCTCACGGACCGATTCTGCAGTCTCGCGCCGTCCTGGTCCGGCGCTCAAACGATACGCCGCCATCGCTGGCGCCGAGTACCGGCACTGGCAGGCGATGGTCGATGCGCTGGGAGTGGAGGTGTGAATGGCAAACTCTAGCCGACAGAAGCGCAGAACGCTCCGTTCACCTGACCAGAGCACCTCGCGCCTCCGTATCGACAGCGCGCGCCGCTCGAGGCGAGTCCCCAGCTTGAACCGTAAGGAGGCCCACTATGGCC
>PWVT01000048.1 GCA_003562195.1 Phycisphaeraceae bacterium
CCAGCAGCCGCCCCACCGCCGCGTTGACATCCTCGTCGATCGCACTGCGGCTGCCATGCATCCGCCCGATCCAGAACGCCGCTGATTCGTCATATGCGCTGACATCCTCTCCGCCGGGCACAGCCACCAGCACAATGTGGCGATGCGTGTACGCCACCCGCTGCGGCACGACGACTGAGCTCTGCGTCGTCCCATGAAACCGCCGCGGGCCGTCCTTGGTGCTGATGGTGCCGTGCGTGTGCTCGTGCACGGGGACCGTCCGCCAGCTCTCGCGCTCGCCGGACACCGTGAAGGTGCTGACAGAAACCATCACCTCGGCTGGAAGCTGATCGACCACGTCAAAGCCGCATTCAGCCAACGCCTCACGCACCCCAGCAATCACATTGCGCTCCTCCAGCGACAACGCATCGGACGCAAGCAGCGACCCATCGTCGTCAGACGCCATCACCACGAACACTGCCGGGCGTTGCTCAGATGCTGCATAGGCCCGATCGGCAAGCGTATCGACGACCACCGACCGCGTGGCGCATCCGCTGAGCAATCCTGCAACGAGGATCAACCCCGCAACTGCCGCCATATTCATCATTAACTTCAGCATCCAGCATGACCTCCACTGTGTCGTCTGTTCAAGTCAAGAAGACCCGGCTTGCAAATCCACAATTCCCCGCCGAATTCTGATTCCGCGCTGCACTCTGCGAAATCAGCCGATTCACACTACAATACATCACCCGACCGGTGGACCGGCTCGATTGACGCAGCCGCTGATGGATATGGTCGGGAACGAATCGTAATTCTCTTTTCATTGGCCTCAGACGCTGCGCGCAAGGTGCCCCATGACAACCACGACCCAATCCAAACCAGCCAAGCCCCAGGACTCCCGTGGCCTCGCCGGCCAAACCGCCGGCGATACCGCCATCTGCTCGGTCAATCAAACCCAGCTCATCTACCGCGGCTACGAGATCGCTGATCTCGCCGCCAACGCCACATTTGAACAGGTTGCCTATCTGCTTCTGCACGGCGATAAACCCAATGAGCAACAACTGAAAGACTTCAAATCCGAACTCGCTGCGATGCGCGAAGTCGATCCCGGCATCCTCGAAGTCATCGGCAAGATCGCCCAGAGCGAATCCGGCAAAGACGATGTCCACCCCATGAGCATCCTCCGCACCGGCGTGTCGCTCATCTCCCATGTCGATCCCGAGACCGAGGACAACTCGCCTGAAGCTGGCCTGCGAAAGTCCAAGCGGCTGCTCGCGAAGATCCCCACGATCATCGGCCACATGCAGATGGCCCGCGATGGCAAGACGCCCGTCAAGCCCGATGCCAACCTCGACCATGCTGCCAATTTGCTCTGGTGCATCAGCGGCGAGAAGCCGAGCGAAATGGCTGCGAAGGTCATGGACGTCTCGCTGATCCTGTACGCTGAGCACGATTTCAATGCCTCCACCTTCACCGCCCGCGTGATCGCCTCGACAGAAACCGACATGCACTCGGCTGTGTGCGGAGCAATCGGCGCGCTCAAGGGCCCGCTGCACGGCGGCGCCAATGAAAAGGCGATGGAGATGCTCTCGGAGATCGACGAGTTCATCAATGCCGGCAAGGGCAACGTGCAGGACTTCATGGACAACGCCTTTGCCACCAAGCGCAAGCTCATGGGCTTCGGCCACCGGGTGTACAAGAACGGCGACCACCGCGCCGGCATCCTCCGCGAGTGGGGCCTCAAGTTCGCCAACGAAGTCAATCCCGATACCAAGAAGTGGTTCGACCTCGGCGACGAAGTGCAGAAAATCATGCTCGAGCAGAAGAAGATCCACCCCAACGTGGACTTCCCTTGCGGCATGACGTACTTCGCCATGGGCATCCCCGTCCCGCAGTACACGCCGATCTTCGTCGCCAGCCGCATCACTGGCTGGTGCGCCCACATCATGGAACAACACGCGGACAATCGCATCATCCGCCCGCTTGCCCAGTACGTCGGCCCGGAACTGCGAAGCTGGAACGATTGATCCACCGCACCATCTCGCCAACTTCCCCGCCCCGCACTTGAAAAAGTGCGGGTTTTTTGTGCATCGAAGATTGCGTGGTACCTCAACCAATAGAGCAGCCGTTTCCATTGGCATGTTGCCACCTGCGTGATGCGACATCGAGTTGGCAGGTCGGTGAACACCATGATCCCTCTACCTAAGGGCGATCGGCAACGCCTACGCGCGCCGATCAGCACCCGATGCCTGCAAACGCTGCCTATACAGCTTGAAAAAAAACTTTTTTGTCCTCTTTTGGCCTCGACAGCATGCGCATCGGCGCGCGCATGACAGGATTCGTTCTTGCCACGTTCCGTTTCTGGAGTACATTAATGCTGTGTCAGTGGTGCCATTGCATAGTTGCCGACCGGCTGACGATTGTGGGTTGCCAGCGATGGCATTGAACAGGTAGGGATCGATGAAAATTCAACAGTGTCGCTCGACTGCGTTTGGTGGCGTTGTGCTGGGTCTTGTGTGCACAGCATGGAATCCGGCACATGCGGGCGAGCTCTCGCCATTCACTGAAGAGGCGGCACAACGCGGCGTGAACTACTCCGTTCGGAGCTATTCCGGCACCGTTGTACAATACTTCGGCTATGGGTCGGCCATTGCTGACTTCAACAACAACGGCTATCAGGATCTGCTGATGCTTGGAAGCCCGACCGGGCAGGCAGGGCTTTTCGAGAATGATGGCACGGGTCACTTCACCGATCGTTCTGCCAACAGCGGCATTCCCGTCATGGCCCGCCCGTCCGGCGTTGCAGTGGCTGATTTCAATGGCAATGGCAAGCTGGATATCTACATCACACAAGACATCCCCAACATCGCCACGATGCACTCCGAGCCGAATCTGCTCATGCGCAACGAAGGCAACTTCACGTTCATCAACGTCGGCCCCGAAGCTGGAGTTGCCAACACCGGTCGCGGACAAGGTGCAGCGTGGGGCGACCTTGAAAACAACGGTTGGCTCGACTTGTATGTGGCGAACTGGACCCATCCCAACACGCCCCCATCACACCACAACCATCTGTATCGCAACCTTGGCGATGAAACGTTTGAAGATATTGCAGTGCAGCACGGCGTCAACAGCCACGCCAACAGCTTTATCGGCGTTTGGAGCGACATCAATCGCAACGGCTGGCTCGACCTCTACCTCGTGAATGATCGCCCGGAAGCCACTTCATCAACACCAAACCGCCTGTGGCGCAATGACAGCGGCATCCTCGTGGATATCTCAGAATCATCCGGCGCGAATATCGGCATTGACGGCATGGGCGCTGCCTGTGGCGACTTCTCCGGCAATGGTTATCCAGACTTCTACTGCTCCAATACCGGCTTCAACGCTTACCAGGGTGTAAACCCCCTGCTGATCAATCAGGGTGATGAAACCTTCATCGATCAGACGATCGAAGCTGGGACCTGGCATCAGAAATTCTCCTGGGCGACGGTGTTCTTCGACGCAACCAACAACACCCATCTCGACCTCTACGTCGCCAACATGTTCTTCCCCAACTCTCTTTACATCAACGAAGGACACTGGCCGCTGACGGATCGTGGCAGCACGCTCGGTTTGGGTGGCGGGATGAACCGTTCATTCAGCGCAGCCGTCGGTGATGTCACTGGCAACGGGGCGCTGGACATTCTTGTCAACGATCAGGCATTGCCCGGTCCGAACGCACTGGCTGTGAAACTCTTCATCAATCAGGAAGGCATCAAACGAAACTGGATTCGCTTCAGAGTCGTTGGCGACGCGCCAAACCACTTCGCCATTGGAAGCAATATCGAACTGCGCACCGGCGAGCAATGGCAATGGCGAGAACTACATGCTGGTGGCAACAACTACAAATCACAAAATGAACTCGTCTTTCACTTCGGTGTCGATGAAGCGGAAATCGTTGATGAACTCATCGTCAACTGGCCCGGCAAAATCGCAACGCGCACGCTGAAAAACTACCCGGCCAATCAAGTCTGGACGATCTATCCACTGCAACGACTTGGTGACTTCACCGGTGATGGCCGCATCGGAAAAGATGATCTCATGGCACTCATTGATGCGTGGGGCCCCGTGCAGCCGGGTGTGGAAATGCTCGACCTTAACGGCGATGCCAAGATCGACGTGTCCGACCTGCTGATGTTGCTCGCCCGTTGGACCGGCCCAAGATAACGACTTGC
>PWVT01000145.1 GCA_003562195.1 Phycisphaeraceae bacterium
CGATGTGCAGCGGTCCGCGCCGGCCGTCGTGCGTCATCGACCGCGGCACCAGCACGCCATTGCCGACCTCTACGAGCGTCCGATGTAGATCCGCTTCGATCATCTCGATCCGTTGCTCCAGCGGCACCGCGGCTTTCTCCTGTCGTAATTGACGCAGCGCATCGCTTTCGGCAAGCATCTCCGGCTCGACCTGGTGCACCAATGGTGGGGCTGAGGTGCAGCCATGCAATACCGCTACGGCGGCTAGAAGCACGATCAATTGGTTCCATCCGGTGGAGAGACCTCGGCGAATACGAGTGTACATCCTTTTACAATAGCGGCTGACGCGCACGCAGTTCCACGAAGCCATCCCCGGATCGCTGCAGACCTCAACATGGTGCAGATATCCTTTCGCGAGAAGTCAGCGCAACATTGCGATCCACCCTACACGTTGGGTTTACGGCGCAGGACGGGAATGCGATCGCGGTTGATCGTGAGCAGCACTGCCGCTGCAATCGTCAACGCGCGGAAGATGTTTGCGTACAGCCCGCCCACCGCACCGTCCGCTACCGCGAAGATCGCCCACCACGCATTCATCAACATGTGCAGCAGAATCGGCACCCACAAATTCCAGCCCTACTTCATATACAGCCATGCAAAGAACACGCCGCCCGCACCCGTCAGCAGCACGGTGAACAATTCGTTAATGCCGATGTTCAGCTCGATGATGGTGCGAAACGGAATGTGCATCAGGCCGAAGACAAGCCCCGTCAGCAGCCCTGCAGGCCAGAAGCCCCACTTGGCTCGCTCGCACAATTGTCGAAACGCCCAGCCGCGAAAAAACAATTCCTCGATGAACGGATAGACCAGCGCGATGCCGATCAGTGACATGCTGATGTGAACGCGCCCCATGACTGCAAACCCGATCAGCATCGGCAGCGAAGCGAGTATTGCGAAGAGCAGTGCAGGCACACTCGGCCGATCAAGACCAAGCTCACGCACGATGCGGCGCAATGCAAAACCTGCGATGATCGCTGCACCCACAATCGCCACGATCACAAACAGTACCCACGTATCGTATCGCATGATGTCAACGCCGATCGCATCATGAAGATCAGTGCGAAGGGTTGCGTAGGTTGTGCTGGAGCTACGACCACGCACCAGCACAGCTGTGCAGAGGAAGAGGCCCAGTGTGAAGATCGAAATGCCGATGCGCGATGTCAATGATTTCAACGAGGCGGAGTATAGTGACCTGCGCCCCACAGCGCGCTTCGGGCTACCGGGTGTTCCGGGGCTACCGGGGGGGTTCCGGGGCTACCGGGGCTACCGGGGGGTTCCGGGGGTGATGGGGCCATGTTCAAATGTCATTGAGCCAACTGAGCAGATCAGCAGATCCTCCACGGAGCGCAGCGCGTTCATCGCGTTTGCTCTCTTCAACAGGTCTGGACATTCTCGTTCTTGAGAAACGCGTCGATGTGCTCGGCTGCTTCATCACGAAGCCGACGAAAGATCGCCAGCACCTGCTCCGCATCGGTGCCTGCGATGGCTGGGTCGTCCAGCGGCCAGCGCTCGCGATGCGGCGAACCCGGAAAAGCCGGACACTGCTGATCGGCTTGGGCGCAGACCGTGACGACGACATCAAACGTCTCATTGAGAAAATCGTTGACGTGTTTGGGGCGATGACCGCTGATGTCGATGTCTCGTTCAGCCATGACCTGAACAGCGGTGGGGTGGACTTGTGTAAGTGGGATGCGCGGGCGGGTACCGGCGCTGCACACTTCCCATTGCTCTCCGCCACGATGCCGCCAGAGCCCCTCAGCCATCTGCGATCGCGCGATGTTACCCGTACACAGAATGAGCACGCGTCGTTGCATTGGTGTGATGGTAGGTCAATCAACCGCGGTGGTGCACTGCCGGATGCCGCCGCCTCTCATTGCGGCACCTGCATCCATCACTCGCTCAAGGCCCGCAGCGCGATAGACTATGGCTGTCAGTTCAATATCCTCCTGCGAAAGGACACTCATGGCACGCGAAGCACTTGCGACCAAATCGGCCAAGCCGACCACCTTGGGGCCGCTGGCGTACTTCATGCCGCTGATGCCTGCGGTGCTCTCGTTCGGTCCGCTGTTTCTGGTGATGCACACCGGCAACATCCTCGCCATGGTCGCAGCTATTCTCTTCGGTGCAGGCCTGTGCCTGCTCTGGGCGTGCATGATGCGCATTGCGCAGCGGCTGGATGCGGACGATGCGACGATGGGACAGCACGAATAGCGATCACCTGCGCTGCGCCTGCTCACGCTGCCTTCTGGAACCTCCCCACGCCGTCCTGCACGCGGATGCTTTTTGCAGCACTCACCGGCCCGCACTGGCCGCGCGTGTTGTCCCACATCGCAGCGATCCACACCCGCGCACCCGCAGGCACCGTGCTATCAAAGTCAATCGTAAATACCGGCCGCGTCTTCCGGGCCGTGAAATAGCTTACTCAAGGATTGGGGGCAATCTCTCCTGCCGGGAAAGAACTCTTTGGTGGCGCGAGAATGCTCTCTGGTGCAGGGAGAAAGCTTTCTGGCGCAAGGAAAATGCCAACTGCTTCGCTGAGTGAGCTTTCTCGCGCAAGGAAAATGCTCTTTCACACGAGGAGGAAGCTCCCTCGCGCAATGAAAGAACTCTCTCGCGCAATGAAAGAACTCTCTCGCGCAAGGAGAGACAGAAATACCGCTCGGCAAATGTCAGGTCAATCCGCGTTATTCGCCGCAGAGCGGCGATGCGGGTCCGGGAACGTGTTTCGGTGAACCGGCAGTGATTGGCGGGTAGCCGTCATACGATTCGATGATCGGTGCCGTGGTCTGCAGCCGATTGACCCGCAGGGACAAGCGGCGGAAGACCACGCTTGTCCGCCGTGGCGGGCGATTACGAAACGGGCGTCGATCTTGATTCGGTCATCTATTGCGCGACCGCATGGCCTTCGGCTGTCGCCTCAGACCATGGCACCCGGCTATGCGCGACGACGACGTATGCCGAAGAGACCAGCAAGGCCGAGCAGCGCGAGAGCGCCGGGAGCTGGGATGATCTGGACGAGCCTGCTTTCGCCGTTGGCGACGAGGTGGATCGTGCTCACACCGCCGGCTCCGCCGGCAGTCGCGATGGTTTCACCAGCGAGCATGGTGAACTGGCCGAGTAAAACGCGGTTGTTTTCGTCAGTCTGCGCATTCGGAGCGCTGGGCTCCGAGATGACGCCGCCGATTCCAGTGAGGGACGAGTTTCCACCGAGGACCGGGTTGAAGTAGGGCGTCAACGTGAAGACTCCGCCGACTTCGTCGGGCGTGTAACCGGCAGTCACGCCGAGCGTCATGTAACTGCTGTGATCGAACTCATCCTGTGCGTACTCATAGAGGAAATGCGCGGGCTGCGGAAGAGCAGAGCTAGCGAAATTGCTCTGGTAGAAACCCGTGCCGCCAACGGTGAAGATGTTAAGTTCACCGTCGAACTGGCCGCCCCAGAACGTTACGTTGCCGGGGGCGCTGAAGTTGGCGTAGAGGCGATAGACGTCGTAGTCAGTGCCGTTGTTCGTCCAGGTCGTGTGGAGTCCAACATTAACATTGAGGAAACTTGCCGACGCGGTGCCCGCGATCATCATCGCAGCGGCTGTACCCAGCAGTGACAGTGTGTTGATATTCATACTCATAGCTTCGCCCTTTGTTCTTGAGACTCCTCTTGCGCGAGGACCACGACGCGTGGCCTCCGAATTACTTGAGCGGTCGGTCCACAGCTTTCTGCTCAACCTTCACGGTTCAGCGTACCAACAGTCGCTGCGTAAGTCGACAGAAATTGGCAGATGGCTCGGTATTCGCCGAAGGACGCTTCTTACGCTGTCGTGCGTAAGAAGCGTGCTTCCGCTGGACGCTTCGCCGCATGATGGTCAGTCGGTGGATGCGTAGCGCACGCTGATGGGGTCAAGAAACGAGAAGCCGCCGATGCCGATTTCGTACCATTGCGGGTCATCCACCAGTTCAGACCAACTGCGATCAGTGTCCTGCGCGCGAGCCGCTTTGCGCTCATCATCTGAACCATACATGTCGAGCACACGAGTTTCGCTCCACGAGACGCCGCCCTCACGCGACACATCAGCGAACGCAGCATGGATCTCTGCGATCAGAGCATCATGTTCACGCTCCAGATCGTTCGGGTTCATAACCATGCGTGTCCC
>PWVT01000290.1 GCA_003562195.1 Phycisphaeraceae bacterium
AGCAGGCGATGCCCGATCCCCCGCCGCGCCGCCAGCTCCACCAGCTCCGCCGCCTCGTCCCCGTCACCCGCCATCACGAACTTGACGTTGCCCTGCTTGGCGAGCACCCGCGCCGCCGCCTCCACGAAATAGCGCGCCCCTTTCTGCATCGTCAGCCGACCGATGAACACCACCAGCCGCAGGCCACGCCGTAGTGCATCAGTAAAACGTGAGTTGTCTTCGTTCAAACTGGCCAAGAGCGGGAAGATTGCGGTCGCAACCGCAATGCCGAAGACGCCCAAGGGGAATTGATACAATCGTTGTGCGAAACTCACTGTGGCCATAGCCCCGGTTTGCAGCGGATAGTCGATACCGAAAACAGTTTCACCCACGACCGTCGGATAGCTGGCGATGATGCCATCGAAGAGCGTATTCAATTGCAATACGCCCAATCCAAGAATCATCGGTCCGGCTTGGTAGAGCACGCGACGCATTGCCGACCAGGCACTGCTGCCAGCGTCACGCAGTTGCAGTAGCGAGGTCGGTGCCAGGCCGATGCGGTGCAACGCCCAGATTGACCACGCCACCTGGATGATTCCAGCGAGGATAACACTGGCCGCAACCATGCCGATATGAGCCACGCGATGGCCATCATCACTGGTGTTGAGTATCACAGCCAGTCCAGCAGCAGCCGCGACGATAAAAAGATTCAGCATCATCGGCGCAGCCGCAGTCGGGCCAAAACGGCCGTGCACCTGTAACATCGCTCCAAGTACTGCAACGAGGCACACCATGGGCATGTACGGCAGCATGATCATCATCAGCCAGATCGCCAGATTGGCGTGACTCTCGCGAGCAGACAGCACGAACAAAATCGCCTCGGCCAGCAAGACCAACGTCCCCAAGCCAAGTACCAACATGCCAAAGGTCAATGCGGCAAGTTGACGGGCTGTCGCCGGATCATCACGGTTCAGTCTCGAGTACACCGGCAGAAACGCCGCTGACAGCGCGCCTTCACCAAAAAGCCGCCGAAAGAGGTTGGGAATCAGGAAAGCAAAGAAGAATGCGTCCATCACGACGCCCGCGCCAAAGACGCGGCTGAGCACCGCATCGCGGGCCAAACCGGTGACGCGGCTGGCAAAGGTGAGCAGCGTCACCGTTCGGGCATGTATCTCAAAGCGATCGGACATAGCCAGCAAAGCATATCGGCATGTCAGGACGTGACAGCGTAATCCCGATGCGGTGAGATGCGAACGAATCTCCATCCACACTCGCCGCACTGGCCGATTCCCTGACAAACAGGCGTTGCGCGCACATCGTGACCGCAAGCCATACATGCGTGGTGCTGACGATCCAACATGACATTTCGTCTGTGGCGAATCACTCGTGTGATGAACGCAGCAACGATGGCAATGACCGTCATATCAATGACCAAGCGAAGGTCGGCCGGAATGCCCATCGCACGCGGGCCCGCTGCTCGATCCATCAGTTCGACAAGCCACGGCGTATGCGTGGCTGAGAGATGCATCAGCATATAGGTCACAAACACCAGTCCAGCCGCGACGATGCCCATACCCACTCCAGCCCGTACTGGACTTATGACAGCGCGGTTGGGAAGCGGGGACAGCAACTGCCACTGGCCACGATGAAGCTGTCCATCACACTGCGAGCAGTGACCATAACCCTGGTCGTCGAATACAGCATCACGACTTGCTGCTCCACACCATTGGCACAGCTGCTCAGCAATGACCACGTCGCGTTGACTCCGCCACAGCCGATCAAGTACCACAAGCGCAGCCGACACTCCAGTGGCAAACGCCGTTGCCAGTCCTGCCGCCAATGTTGAGCGCGGCTGAATGTTGTTCACGGCAATCGCGATCGGAATACCACCGATTGCTGCCCCGGCCATGCCGGCAAGTAGAGCAGCGAGCCACGTGCGCGGTCTGAGAAACATCTCGTCGATAGCAAAATTGACCATCGAGCAGCGTAGTGCACTCAACGGGCCGCGTGTCGATCGCAACGCCCGCACCCACGCCATCACCGAGAAGATGCCAAGCCACCCACCCAACACATCCAGAAGCGAGAACGATCTGCCGAGAATGGGGATTGCCTGTGTGATCTCATCGAGCAGAGCCCACAAAAGCAATATTGGCAACATAATCCGAATGCGCATGATCCAGCGTGTACGCCAGAGCAGGAACGCCAGACCACCAAAGCCAAGCATATGAAGAATCTTGTCCGGTGCGGGCAGGTCACCGACATCCAGATCCAAGCGCGGCCAGTGCGTACCAACAGTCAACGCGATCGCGTACGCGACAAAGAACACACGCCACGGACGCGTTGCATGCCAAGCACGCGACGAAGAACTACGAGTCGCCATGGTTTGAAGTCTTCGATACGTGCGAGGCACCGTGTTTCGAATCAGATTCTTCGGATGCTCGCCCGGTGACTTCTGTGGGTGTGGTACTTCCCAGAATCGTTCCAGGCGTTCCTTCAGGGGTGGAAATCGTGACGATTTCTGGAACACGCTCATCCACCGTGTGCGACGCCGCACCCTCGGCTGGTGTATTCATGCCGAGAACCTGTTGGGCAAGCTTGCGATAGTCGTTCGCCCCTGGGCACCATGGTTCATAATCAAAGATCGTCTGTCCAAAACTTGGCGCCTCAGCAAGCTTTATGTTCCGACGCACTGCTGGCTTGAGCACGCGGCAATTCCGCCAAGGCACCTCCTGTTGCTGGGCTTGCTCAAAGAAGGTTTCGAGGTCAGCCACAATCTCGCGCGCCAAGGTCGTCTGGCCTTCATGCATACATAGCACGATTCCACTGACGCAGATTTCAGGATTGACCGATCGGCCGACAAGGCCGACTGTTTCGAGCAGTTTGCTCACTCCTTGCAACGCAAGAAAGTGTGCTTGCATAGGGACGATAACTTCGCGCGCCAACGAGAGCGCATTGAGTGTCAGTAGCCCCAAGCTCGGCGGACAATCAATCAGGACGACGTCAAAGCGATCCGCCACAGAAGCGAATTTTCGTCGCAAAATGCGCTGGCGATCCGGATGGGCGGCCAGTTCAGTCTCCGCACCAGCCAGATCAACCTCCGCCCCAATAACGAACAGGTTTTCCCTCGCAGGCGTGAGCGCGTCTGCTGCGGTGATTTCATCGTCAACAAGGAGGTCATAGACGGAGCATTGGCCGGGATTGTCCAGTGCGTCAGGGTCCAAGCCCAAATGCAACGTCAGGTGCGCTTGCGGGTCCAAGTCAATCAGACAGACTCGCTTGTCCAACTGCGCGATGGCCGCCCCAAGATTAACCGTGGACGTTGTCTTACCGACACCGCCTTTTTGATTCAGCAGGGCAATGGTGCGAGGGTTGGACATAATGGAAGTATATGGGAAGGTGTCGTGTGACACGAGGCAAGCGGCCTGTTCGGCACGGCTGGCCGGTACGCACTGACTGCCCATTGCTGCACTACGGGCATGGCTGCTTCCATACCGCAGCACATCGATTCGCCGTATACTTCCCATATGGCTCAGCGTCGTTTCCATTACGAGCAGGCCTTTGAGCACTATCTTCGGGCAAATCGGGTGCCGTACATTGCGGTAGACGAGGCGAAGAAGGCGTTGCTGCCGCAGCACATCGCGATGGGCCAGTCGACGTCTGGCACCGGCGCAACATCAATCAAATCGTTTGATTTTGTTGTCTATGCCCCACAGCGCGATCGCAACCTGCTCATCGATATCAAGGGCCGCATGTTTGGCTCCGCAATCTCGGCCAAGTCCATCTCCAACCGGCGTTTGGAGAGTTGGGTGACACTCGATGATGTGGATGGACTTGACCGCTGGCAGTCGATGTTTGGCGAAGGGTTTCAAGCCACATTTGTGTTCGCCTACTGCCTGCGCCAGCAGCCGCCTGATGCCTTGTTTGAAGAGCTCTTCTCGTTCGGCGGCCGATGGTATGCACTGCGCGAGGTTTCGCTGGCATCGTATCGCCGGGAAATGGTTACACGCTCGCGCAAATGGGGGACCGTCCACGTGCCGCGACAGGCATTTTCGCGCATCAGCCGCCCGTTTTCCCTTCACAGCGAGAATTTGGCGCGAACCGACTCTTGCAGCCAGCCGAAGGTAGTTCTATGCTGACTTTGATGAACCGAACCCTTTTCAGCATCCGACGCAATTGGCAACTGGCCATGACACTGGCGATGGCAATGGCACTCTTAGCCCCTGCCTCGGTTTGGGCAGCCCCGCCGCAACCGGGTCTCAGCCGTACTCCCTCGCCGCTGATGGGCTTCGGATTGATGTTTCTCCTGGCGATTGTTGTGGTGGCCATTAGCATCATGCCATCAAAGCGAAGTCACCAGGACTAACCCACCCACCACCGACTGCCTCACCCGCAGTCGGCCGAGGAGTTTTATATGACTACAACCCATCAACACACCTCGCTCCGTGGCTTGGTGATGCTCAATGCCGCGCTGCTGGCAATTCTGGCTGCCGTGACATTCGCCCCCAGTGCTGATGCACAAAACCGTGCACGCGGTGATTACACCATGGTCGGCGGCCCGATCCCTGGCATGGACGGCTCGGCAGTGTACATCGTGGACACCATCAATCAGGAGATGATGGTCGTCGCTTTTACGCAATCCAATAAGCGCCTTGAGGGTGTCGGCTATCGCAATCTCAGCGATGACGCCGCGACGCTCGGTCGGGGTCAACAACCAAGCCGCTAAAGCATGGGAGTCACGATGAAACCAACGCAACGCAACGTCAATTCATCTGCCGCAATTCTTTGGGCCTCGGCCTTCATCGTTGCAGCACTAATCATCATTCAGGTCGGCAAGTTGCCTGAATCAGCCGCCCACGCAGAAATGGTCACCTCCAAGAACAATTACACCCTGTTGACGACCGGCTCAGGCCGAGGCGACAACGAGATACTCTACGTGATTGACGCACGTGACCAGATACTCATGGTCTATGAGGTGGAAGACGGCCGGCGCGGGCAAATTGCCCTTCGTGATGGTGGCAGTATCGACAACCTCATGCGTAACGCACGCCGGTAATCGAGCAATCCGGCGACTCGCCGACCAGCGCAACATCCCCTTGCATATGCGGCCGCGGCTGTGAATCGCGAATGGCTACTGACCAACGGAATTGGCGGTTTTGCCATGGGCCGATCAGTAGGATGCGGTAAACCTGAGCCGTCGCATTCAAGACGCTATCACGCACTGCTCACTGCAGCAGTTAACCCACCCGTTGATCGCGTGATTGTGCTGCACAGTCTGATCGACCAAGTGCTGTTGAACGATTACACCGTTGATCTGGCTACCCTCGCGTTTGCCTCGCCTGAAGGAACAATGCTGCATCCGAACGGGCATCAACATCTGTTCACTCAGGACATCACCCCACCGCATCACGCAACTTGGAGATATCGCATCCCTGAGGCACAACATATCACCGCCTCCGGCCCTCAGGCAAATGATGCCAAACTCATATGCCGCAGCGTTCGCCTCTTGTGTCATCGAAACGCTGTAGAGATTTCCTGGTCGCTCACGACTGATGTCTCACATGGTGATCCTGCTGTACTGCGTGTACGGCCACTGATGCCGCTCCGTGATTTTCATGGCTTGAGCTGCTGTGAAGAACCACCCCCAACCGTGACACGTGCGGACACGCGCACGCTGCTTGTACGTCGAGATCGCCTCTGCGCAAAGGTAACCATCAGTCGCGGCCAATTGACAATCGAGCCACAGTGGTGGCGTAACTTTGTCTATGACCACGATGCGAAGCGCGGCCAAGATTGCCGAGAGGATGTCTGGTCCCCGGGTGTGTGCGAGGCGACGTTGGGAGTCGGGGATGATCTGACGATGCGGGTTGAATTGATTGCACCGGCCCTCCATGACCTCCCTCCTGCAGATACAGGCCAATTTGCAGTTCAGGCCTCGGCTGCCGATATGCAATCGGATGCACCTGTGGCGCAGCGATTGCGCAGCGCAGCTGATCAATTCATCGTACAGCGGTACTGGGACACAAACGATGAGCGTGACCGATGGACCACTTCCATCATTGCAGGGTACCCATGGTTTGCTGACTGGGGCCGCGACGCCATGATTAGCATTCCGGGACTACTGCTCTGCAATTCCGATGGACACTATGGTGTGCAGCAAGCCACGTCATGTTTGCTGACATTCGCGCGATCCATGCGTCATGGTCTGATCCCCAACCGCTTTGATGATTACGGTGCATCAGCGCACTTCAACACGGTTGACGCTCCGCTTTGGTTTGTACACGCCGTGCACACACTTTCAACCCGCGATGGCGTGGACAATCGCCTTACACAAGAATTGTTTGCTGCGTGTAAACGTGTAATCGACGCCTATCGGCACGGCATCAACGAGGGCATTGCCATGGATGACGATGGACTGATTCGAGCCGGATCACCGCAAACACAGTTGACGTGGATGGATGCGCAGCGCAACGGAGTAACCTTTACCCCGCGTCACGGCAAGGCGGTCGAAGTCAATGCACTCTGGCATCATGCACTGCACTGCATGGCTGACTTGGTTACGGACAGTCGTGCTGCTGATGAATTGCGAACTCTCGCTCGTCGCGTTGCAGTATCAATGAGCGCGGCATTCTGGAATGCCAAACGCGCTTGCTGCTATGACGTACTCAGCCCCGAAGGGAGCAACTGGGTGGCTGATGACGCGATCCGGCCGAATCAGATTTTTGCGGTGAGCTTGCACCCTTCGCCTCTCTCAACGTCGCAACAAAGAGGGATTGTGACAACGGTTCGCGATCGTTTGCTGACGCCATATGGCTTGAGAACCCTGGAGCCGGGTCATCATTCGTATCACGGTCGCTACGAGGGCGATCTCATGCAACGCGATGCCGCCTATCACCAGGGCACAGTATGGCCGTGGCTCATCGGTCCGTATGCTGAGGCAGCCCTTCGCGTAGACAACTTCTCCGAGGCGGCCAAGGCCCATGTTCGCACAGTGATCAGGCCGTTGACGGGAACACTTGAGACTGGCTGCTACAACCAGATTGCGGAGGTTTTCGATGGCGATGCACCGCACAGGCCGTCGGGGTGCCCGGCCCAAGCGTGGTCTGTGGCAGAGGTTCGCCGGATCCTGGATATGCTCGACGCCCGGTAACAGCGCTATTTCGAGCGCAAGAAACAGATTTTTTCGGTTGGCGAATGACATAACGTCAAGTATGCTGCATACTTGTGGTGGGGAAGGCCTTGTGGGTGGGGTTCATGCTCGTCGCTTGCGAAGTTGTTTGACGCACTCAAGCAGGTTCGCCCCCACCAAGCGGCAGCTCCTGGTTTCGCGCTGAATCGCGTGTGCGAGTGAGTTGTTATTCGTTTGAACATTGTGGGAGAGCCAATGAGCCCCGGAAAATCATCAGTATTCGTTGTCGCCTGCACCGTTGCCTGCACAATGCCGTGTGGAGCGGCCTACGCGATTGATGGTATCGCACCATTTACGGAAGAAGCTGTCAGCCGTGGCCTGCTGTACCAAGTCCAGGAGTGGAATGGGCCGACCATGCAGTTTCAAGGGTTCGGTTGCGCCATTGCAGACCTCAACGGAAACGGTCACCAGGATGTTGTCGTCATGGGCAACGGCCAGGGAATTGTCGGTGTGTTTGAAAACGACGGCACAGGGCATTTCATCAATCACACACAGACCAGCAATATTCCCCTGCTCGTCAAGCCGTCCGGAATCACCCTCGCGGATTACAACGGCAATGGCATGCTTGACATCTATATTACGCAACAATTCTACGAAGCCAACGTGCTTGTACGTAACGAGGATGGCTTCAGCTTTACCGATGTCACCGAACAAGCCGGGGTCGGAAATACGGGATACGGAGAAGCTGCGTCCTGGGCTGACTATGACAACGATGGGTGGCTCGACCTGTATGTCGTCAACTACACGTTCCCCACGCAAGCCAGCAACCCCAGCCGCCGCAATCAACTGTTTCGCAACAATGGTGATGGCACTTTCCAATCCGTTGCGGTGCAACTCGGTGTGGATGATCACGGTGTTGGCTATGCCGCGGTTTGGACCGATATCAACCGCAATGGCTGGCTGGACCTGTATGTTGTCAACGATCGGGGCCACCTTCCGTCCATGTTCAGAGCCAACCAACTGTGGCGCAACGATGGCGGTACGTTTACCAACATCTCAGAACCGTCAGGCACTGAAATCGGCATGTGGGCCATGGGCGTGGCAGCCGGTGACTTTAAAGGCAACGGCTACCCGGACTTTTACATCACCAACCTACCCAATGTGGGCGGCTACGGTGGAATCAATCCCCTGCTGATCAACCAAGGCGATGAAACCTTCATCGACATGCACGATGAAGCTGGAGTTGGCCAGTTCATTTTCTCCTGGGCACCGATGTTCTTCGATTACTCCAACAACAGCCACCTCGATCTGTACGTCTGCAACCAAGCGCACGACAATAATCTCTTCGCCAACTTTGGAGAGTTCCCCGTCCGAACTGTCACATCACAGGCCGGCGTGGCCGGCACCTCCGGCTACTCGTTTAATGCCGCCTACGGCGATGTCACTGGCAACGGTGCATTGGATCTGCTGCTCAACGATTTCGGAACTGTGTTCCCTGCCAATGTGAAGCTCTATATCAATCACGAAGGAACGAAGCGAAACTGGATTCGTTACAACGTGGTGGGTTACGAAGGCAACCTTCGTGCAATTGGCGCAAACATCGACACGCGTACCGGTGACCGCTGGCAGTGGCGTGAAATCTATGCCGGCGGAAACAACTTCAAGGCCCAGAACGAACTGGTCTTCCACGTCGGTCTTGATGACGCGGAAACAGCGGACGAGATTGTCATCAACTGGCCAGGTGGCAACGTCTCGCGAACACTGCGCAACTACCCAGCTAATTTCACATGGACGATCTATCCGCCGGAGCGACTCGGAGACAGCAACAGCAATGGTGTGATCGACGCGACCGATCTTGCTTTCATGCTCGACGCCTGGGGAACCGTTCAACCAGGCACCGAAATGATGGATATCAATGGTGATGGTGTGCTCGACGTGAGCGACCTGCTGCTCCTGCTGGCTTCATGGACGCAATCTACCGCAGCACCCGATCCCGGCGACATTCGCATGCCACGGTGACGCTCCGCACGAACCTCATCGACAGGCCTGCTCGATGCGCTCGCATCGCGATCGCGTTGCCTGCAAGTCTTGCTCGACCTGAGCATTCATCTGCTCGGCTGCCTGCTCATCGTCCAGTAGTGGTAGATTGATGCGCACATTCCAAGCTGCAGATCGCGCTGCAGCATCAGCCAATACCGCAGCGATCGCCAAATCACTCTTGAGCATGGCGTTGATCTTGCCGGTCAGCCCGTCGAGCAGTTCCATCATGTCCACACACATCGACAGAACCTGGCGGGGCGCTTCAATGGCCTGAGCGACGGCGACGCCCCACTCTCGCATTCGAACTGGGTCATCCTTCTCACGTTTCCACAGTGCGTTCAGCGCGGCATACGCGATCGCATCGGATTCGGCCAGTTCGAGTGCGCGACTGACGAATCCGGTCAATGTCTCTACGGCTTTATCGTGCACTACGCTGTAATCAGCAAGCGATTTCTTTCCTTGTGAGTAGCGCACGACCATATTGCCCAGCGCAGCCGCCAACGAAGCGGTCACCGATGCAACGGCCCCACCTCCAGGCGTCGGCGACTTGTCAGCCAGTGCGTTGAGAAACGCCTGAATGCTTTGTTGCTCTATGACCATGCTCATGCCGTGCGCATCGTGGCGTTGAAGGATTGCTGTAATTTACTCACAACACTTTGCATCTGTGGATTGATATCGGCATGCTTCAGTGTGCGGTCTGTCGCTCTGAAGCGCAGGCGAAGCGTGACGGATTTCTGTCCCGGCTCGATGGGCTTGCCTCGAAACGCGGTCACAAACGAAACGCGCTCCAGATCATCCAAGGCCAACTTCAATACGCATGACTCAATCTCGGCCCAGGTGACCGATTCCTGCACAATGGCTGAAACATCACGCTCAATCGCTGGAAAACTTGGCAGCGCGCGGGCTTCCGTTTCCGGCGGATACTGGTCATACAGCGATGGCAGCCCTATCTCTGCAGCGAGTACCGGCTCGTCGAGTCCGAACTGCCCAGCCACATTCGCAGCCAGAAGGCCGAAGTGCCCCAGCACCTCACCGTCGATCATGACCGACGCGCTGTGGTCAAACCACGGCAGGGACGAATTGGCCTGCACATCAATCGATGCGCGTTGGCCCAACACAAGCTGCACCAGACGGTCAATCACGCCGCGTAACTCACGCAGCGCCAGTTCCGGCTTGGGTGCAGGCAGTACCATCGCCAGATTTACGCGCTCGCGCAGTTCGGTGGCTTGAGAGGCAAATGTTGCTGCGGTTTCGAAGAGTTTGACATCTTCGACACCATTGTCTCGGTTCAGTGCCAGGACGCGTAGCAAACTTGGCAAGACCGACGGCCTGAGCGCCGGCTCAGCTTTGGCCCGATCATCATCGACTCGCTGGAGCGACAAACCCGGCAGCAAGAACGCCTCAGCCGCCTTCTCGCTCACCAGTGAATGCGTGACCGCTTCCAGATACCCCATGCCCACCAGCGCATCGCTGACGGCACGCTTGGCGAGCACGGTTGACTGCGGCGGAGCTACACGAACGTGCAGCGACTCCGCGATCGGAATGTTGTCATGACCGTACATGCGGCTGACCTCTTCAATCAGGTCAACTTCACGTTCAATATCCAACCGATGAATCGGCACGGTGCACGTGATCACGCTACCATCGGCAGAGTGCTCCAGCTTCGGCTGGAAACCCAAACGCGACAAGGCATCAACCATTGTCGCATCGTCCACCTCAACTCCAAGCAGCACACGGCAGCGTTCCGTTCGCATGCTCACGATTCGCGGCTGTGGGGTCGGCTGGCCGTCACTGACCACACCCTTGCACAACTCGCCGCCGCACACTTCGAGAATCAACGCTGCCAGTCGATCCGCAGCAGGATTCACCTGTGCCGGATGCACGCCACGTTCATAACGGTAGCTCGAATCACTTCCGATGTTCAGTCGGCGGCTGGTGTTGCGAACCGTCACCGGCGCGAACGTGGCGGATTCGATCAGGATGTCCGTTGTCTCGTTTGTCACCGCCGTGGGCGCACCGCCCTTGACGCCTGCAATCGCGATGGCGTTCTCTGCATCAGCGATGACCAGATCATCGCTTGTGAGCTTCACTTCCGCTGCGCCTTCACCCAATGGAACGATCGGCTCGCCCGGCCGCGCCCTTCGGATGTTGATCTCCGGCCCCTTGAGCTTGGCGAGGTCAAACACGTGCATCGGCTGGCCAAGTTCAAACAGGATAAAGTTGGTCAGATCGACCAGATTGTTTCGCGGAATATCGCCGCGAGCGGTCAGCCGGTCAGCGAGCCACGCGGGCGACGGCCCCACCTTGACCCCGCGTATCACCCTGGCGGTGTACAGCGGACACAGTTCCGGTGCGTGATTGATGACCTTGACGATGGAGTCGGCATTTGGGCCGGTCGCTTTTGGTGATGCGGCTGGTGACTTGAGTGTGCGGCCGGACAAGGCGGCAATTTCACGCGCCAAGCCGAGATGGCACACGCAGTCACCGCGATTGGAGGTCATCTCGAAATCCTGCCGCGTGTCCGTTCCGGAAGAGATGGCAACCGATTCGCTGCCTTCCAATGGGAAACCGGCGCGAGTCAGCAGATCGCCCTGCTCCTCAGCGGAGGCAGGCGGGTCCAGATAGTCGTTGATCCATGCGGCTGAAGTATCCATAGAAGAGGCGAAGGGTATCGCACCATCGTCGCTTTGACCATCATGCTGCCCACAAGAAGCACCCGCCACCCGTCGGGCACTGCGGCGGTCGGTCACGAAAAATGCGTAGCAACCCCTACGAAGTGGCTGGAAAGAATCGCATAGTGTTGCCGCTGAACGCTTGAGTCGCTGGAATCACTTCGCACCATTGGCTATCATTTGTAGCGAGTGCTACAATTCTGCAAGAGAACCTGTCATGTCTGAGCCAGTCAAGCGAAACAACCCGTTCGCCAAGGTGCGTGCCGATCACGCAGCGGAGACGGCTGAGGATTATGTCGAAGCGGTGTCGGACATGGTCCACCGTACCGGCGAATGCCGCGTGCGCGACCTTGCAAAGATCATGGGCGTCTCCCATGTCACCGTCACGCGCATCGTCACTCGGTTACAGGAACAGGGTTTGATCGAAACCGAGCCGTACCGCCCGGTGCGTCTCACCTCCTCCGGTGAGAAGCTCGCTGCCAACAGCCGCCAGCGGCATGAAATCGTTCTGCAGTTTCTGCTTGCACTTGGCGTACCTCAGGACGACGCGGAACGAGACACCGAAGGTATTGAACATCACGTCGGTCAGGCGACACTCGATCGCATGGCTGCATTCATTCGAGAAAGGAGTGGGGATTGAATCTTCCAAACATCAATTTGCCCAAGTATTGCTTTGCTCTCTTCGCAGCATCGCTGCTGTGCGTGGTCTCCGTCGGCTGCGAACATGCAGCCAGTCAGGCGCAGGATCGGGACGGGCCGTATACGGTCATCGCAACAACGGGGATGATCGCTGATATCGCCGAGCAGGTCGCCGGTGAACGGGCCAACGTTTCCGCACTAATGGGCGCGGGCGTTGACCCACACCTGTACCGCCCCACCCGCAGCGATGTCTCTCGGTTGCTCACAGCTGACGTGCTGCTGTACAACGGCCTCAATCTCGAAGGCCGCATGACCGAAACCTTTGTGCAGGTCGCTCGCAGCGGCAAAGCGGTGTATGCCGTCACGGAAATGCTCGACGATGACTACTTGCTGGAATCCGATGAATACGAGGGCTTTCCCGATCCGCATATCTGGATGGATGTGCGCGGCTGGATGATGGCGACCGAAGCTGTCGTGGGCATCCTCAGCGAGTTCGATCCTGAATACGCCGAGGTTTATGCCGCCAATGGTGAGCGCTATCTTGAAGAGCTTCACGAACTCGATGCATATGCCCGTCAAGCGCTCGCTACCGTGCCTGATCATCGTCGCGTGCTGGTGACGGCTCATGATGCGTTCAATTACTTTGCGCGGGCCTATGACCTGCAAGTCGCTGCGATTCAGGGCATCAGCACCGAGTCAGAAGCCGGCCTGCGGCGAATTGAATCTCTGGTTGACAAACTGGTGACGCGGGAAATCGCAGCGGTGTTCACCGAGACAAGCGTTTCCGATCGCAACATCAAGGCGCTCATCGATGGCGCCCGAGCCCGCGGCCACGATGTCACGCTCGGCGGCGAGTTGTTCTCCGACGCAATGGGCGACAGCGGCACCTACGAAGGCACGTACATCGGCATGATCGACCACAACGTCACCACGATCACCCGCGCCCTCGGCGGCGAGGCACCGCAACGCGGATTTCAAGAGAAGTTGTCTCCACCGCAATAAACCCAATGAAGGCGTCGCCGGACATCACGCTCACCGCATCCCCGCTCGGGCCGGAACATTCGCCGGCTTCGCCGCTGTCGGTACACGATGTGACCGTGGCCTATCGCCGCAAGCCGGTGTTGTGGGATATCGACTACGACGCGCCCGCGAACAGTCTCATTGGCATCGTCGGCCCCAACGGTGCAGGCAAGAGCACGCTCATCAAGGCCGTGCTGGGACTTGTACCAGTCTCGTCCGGGCATATCCAGATCTTTGGCAAGCCGGCACATAAGCAGCGTCGTCGAGTTGGTTACGTGCCGCAGCGAGAGACGGTGGACTGGGACTTTCCCGCCAGCGCATTGGATGTCGTCGCCATGGGCCGCTACGGCAAGGTCGGTTGGTTTCGCCGCATCAGCAAGCAGCACAAAGACGCTGCGATGGCGTGTCTGGATCAGGTGGGCCTGGCGGATCTGGCGCCACGGCAGATTGGACAGCTTTCGGGTGGTCAGCAGCAGCGCGTGTTTCTCGCTCGCGCATTGGCTCAGGAAGCAGACCTGTACCTGATGGATGAACCGTTCGCAGCAGTCGATGCAGCAACCGAACAGGCGATCATCCGCATCCTTCGCCAGTTGCGCGATCAGGGCAAGACCTGCCTCGTTGTGCATCATGATCTGCACACGGTAAATGAATACTTCGACGAACTGATGCTGTTGAACATGCGCATCGTCGCAGCGGGGCCAACCGCCGAGGTCTTCACCGAAGCGAACCTTCGCAAGACTTACGGTGGGCGGCTGACGCTGCTCGAAAAAGCTGGCACTGCGCTGGCCAGCGGCGCGACCGACGGACTACGGCGATGAACGGCGTCCTTGGCGAGGTCTGGAACACGCTGACATTTGATGTGCCGTACAACACCGCTGTCGTACTGCGCGGTGTGAGTGTGCTCGGGATCGCGTGTGGCGTGATCGGTACGTTTCTACTGCTGCGAAAACGCTCGCTCGTCGCAGATGCAGTCAGCCATGCCGCACTGCCGGGTGTGTGCATGGGCTTCCTGCTGGCGATCTGGCTGGGCATTGACGACAGACCGATGTGGATGCTGCTCAGCGGTGCAGCGGTCGCCGGGTCGTTGGGGATCGTGTGCATGCAATGGTTGATCAGTTTGCCGCGCGTGAAAGAGGATGCTGCCATCGGCGTGGTGCTGAGCGTTTTTTTTGCTGTCGGCGTGGTGCTGCTGGGGTTGATCCAGAACATGCCGGTGTCGCAGAAGGCGGGGTTGAGTTCGTTCATTTTCGGCCAGGCGGCGACGATGAACGCTCGCGATGCGAATGCCATCTTGCTCATTGCAGCAATGGTTCTTGCCGTGGCGATGGTGTCATTCAAGGAACTACGGCTGCTGTGCTTTGATGCCGGCTACGCGCGAAGCATCGGTTTTCCGCGCATCGCGCTTGATGGGCTGTTGATGACATTGGTGATGATCCTGACTGTCATCGGCTTACACGCAGTCGGTGTGCTTTTGATGGTCGCGCTGCTGATTATCCCGGCGGTGGCGGCTCGCTTCTGGACCGATCGGCTGGGGCCGATGCTGCTCCTGGCGGGCGTGGTGGGGGCCGGCTCGGCCGCCGCGGCCACGCTCATCTCGGCCGGCGCACTGCCGGCGTGGACCGGGTTCGACCCATTGGCCTTCGGCGATGCCTCGGCGAACCTGCCCACCGGCCCGCTCATCGTCCTATGCGGCACGGCGGTGCTGCTGTTCTCCGTTTTGTTTTCGCCGCGGCGCGGGGTCGTGGCGGCCGCGG
>PWVT01000160.1 GCA_003562195.1 Phycisphaeraceae bacterium
GAGATATCGTTGCCAAAGCTGACAAACTCGTGGGCACGACGATCTTCCTTGGCGGCGCGTTTGGCTCCACAGTGCTGGGCACTGCGAACGTCATGTCCGCCGCCACGCTTGCACACGGCACGACCATCATTGAGTCAGCCGCGTGTGAACCGGAAATTGCAGATCTCGCCGCCATGCTCAACGCGATGGGTGCGAAAATCTCCGGCGCTGGTTCGCCGCGAATCACCATCGAAGGCGTCAAGGAACTCGGCGGAGTGGATCATTCCGTCATGCCCGACCGTATCGTCGCTGGCACCTATGCCATTGCAGCTGCGATCACCAACGGTGATGTCACCATCGAGTCGTTCCCTTATGACAGTCTTCTTGCCGTCATCGACCGGCTCAGTGAAATCGGCGTCAACGTCAACCGTGTTGACACCAGTCAGGACACCCGAAGTTGCACTGTTCACATTAGCAGTGCTCGCCATCTCAATCCGGTCATTTTCACCACGCAGCCCTACCCAGGCTTCCCAACGGACTTACAGGCCCAGTTGATGTCCCTGCTCACGCTTGCGCACGGCAACAGCATCATCACCGAGAAGATCTATCCCGAACGTTTTATGCACGTGGCCGAGCTAACACGTATGGGAGCAAAGCTCTTCCGCCAAGGCGCGACTGTAGTTGTACAAGGAGTTCGGCAGTTGGTCGGCGCTCCGGTCATGGCCAGTGACCTCCGCGGATCAGCATGCCTAGTTCTCGCCGGTCTTGCAGCCGAGGGCGAAACCACGGTAAGCCGGGTGTATCACCTCGACCGAGGTTACGTGGCAATGGAAAAGACACTGCAATCGCTTGGAGCGAACATTGAACGGTTCAACGCGGATGCACGCACCGCGGCCACCGAGCAGGCCTCACTCCGTCTCGCTGCGGGGTAAGCACTCAGTTCACACGGCTTCGTTCGTAGAGAAACACGGCCGAGGCGGTTGCGACGTTCATTGAAGGCACGTCGGGCTGCATCGGCACCTCACACACCATATCGCACAACGTCATCGCCTCTTCGGTTACGCCGTGGGCTTCAGAGCCGAACAACACCGCCAATCTGGATTCGCGGGGGAGCTGCCAAAGTGGCTGTGATCGTTCACAGCATTCTGCAGCGACGAGCATGACCCCCCACTCATGCTTTAGTCGATCAAGGTCATCCGGCCACTGCTGGCTAATCGCAAATGGCACAGAAAGCGCATGACCGGCCGAAACACGAATGGACTTTCGATAGAGCGGATCGCAGCAATTCGGATCTAACACGATTCCATCCACCCCAAATGCCGCGGCATTGCGAAACAGTCCACCCATGTTGTCGACATTCGTCACACCCTCAGCAATCAGAAGCGTTACAGAAGAACGATCTTGAAGATGACCCAACGCTGCTTGGAGTGTCGTGGCCTCGCGTGTCGGACGGTATCCGGCTGCCAGTGCCCCACGATGAATCAGGAACCCTGCCACCGCACTAATGAGTTGCACGTCAGCCAGGTACACGGGAACTGGAATCGCTGCCTGTTCAATTGCATCGCGCAATCGTTCAAATTTGCCAGGACTGAGAAAGAGTGAATGCATCCGTTCTGGAGTACGCAGCAGACGACGAATGACCAACTCCGACTCAGCCATGAACAGCTTGTCTCGGCCGCGCAGATCTGCATCGCGAACATCGCGGTACACGTCGATGCGAGGATCATCTAACGATTTAATCTCGATGGGTTCAATCACCACAGCATGCAAGATAGCGAGGCGGCAAGCTTGCGTCAGCTTATCGCCGCGTTCGAGGGAACTCCGTTCTCCCTACGTGCGACTGCAATCGTTGCAGCGCATCATCGTATAGGCCGGGCTCATTCAACAATTGCTGAGCGTAAACCGCTACCTGGCATTCGAGGACCAAGACATGCAACGGTGAACCAGCATCACTTTCTTGCAGCAACAGGTCTTGTGTGCGCAGCACTTCCGCCGCGTGGGCCAGTTCGTCTCTCTCTGCATCGGTCAAGGAAAACTCTTCATCCAGCACAGCAATCTGAAAAGACTTGACCTCAGCGCATGCCTGCATCGCCTCAAAGTTACCCACCCAGCGGTCGTCCGGATGCAGGATCTGCCTCCAGTGCTGATCGAGCTGGCTGAGTATGGGCCCGGCCCGGTCGATCTCACCCGCTGCAATATACCAGAATACCAATGTGTTTTTCCATAGCAGAACGTCAAGGTCGTTGTGCCGCCCATCCTCCTTTGCGCGAGCAACTAATCCCTCAAGCGCAGCGACGCGCATTTGATGTAAATCTTCAATCGCACCGGAATGTGCGAAGAGCTGTGGCTCAAACAGATATTCAAGATTCCACACCATTGGTAGCAACTGTGAAACTGCTCTGCCCTGTCGGGCCTGCTCAGCAGTGCGTTCACGTAAGGTCAGCAACAGTGCTCGTGCGGAATCCGCACGTTCAGTCAACTCGCGCTCGCGGAATTGCGCAAGCTCCGCTTCAACACGAGCCAGTTCTCGATCTGCCTCGGCCTGAGCTGCTGCTAGATTGGCCGAAGCCGCCCGGCTGGCAAAGAACTGCGCTGCTAACAATCCGACAACAATGGAGACAACCAGCAAGCTCAATGTCAGTGCGGCGGCCGGCTTACGTTTGCGCCAGAGGTTGAGTACGTGCATTGCAGAAGGTCGAGTCCAAGGCAACGCCTCCAATGCGAGCCATGCTTCAAGATCATCAGCCAACTCTCCTGCACTGCTGTAACGGTCTTCTGGTTTCACGGCCATCGCACGTCTGCAAATGGCTTCAAGGTCGCGATCAATCTCCTGTCGAAGTGGGCGTAGGAGCGGTGGTTCGCTTCGCCCATCTTCACGGCTGTGCGTTCGCGCAATCTCTGCCAAACTGGAGCCGTTGGGCATATGGCCCGTGAGCATCATGAACAGGATGCCACCGATGGCGTACACGTCGGACGGTACGTTCAGCGCGCCTTCATCCATGCGGTATTGCTCCGGCGATATGAACGCCATATTTCCAATTGGATGATCCCCATCCAATTCGATATGTTTCATCTTGCACGATTGCTCAAAACGGATGGCAATACCGAAATCGGCCACCTTCGGCTCCCCCTCACCAGTAAGAATGATGTTCCCCGGCTTGAGATCACAGTGCACCAATCCCGCCCGATGCGCGGCCTGAACCCCACGCGCAATACGCATGACGATCTCAGCTGCCTTGCGAGGCGGGAGACCAGCGTGATGCTGCTCGATCCAACGATGGAGATCGCCGCCATCGATTAACTCGTACACGATATACGCATGACCGTCATCTGAGATGCCGCGATCAAGCACGCGCACGACATTTGGATGATTCACCCGACGCGCCTTCGTGGCTTCCTCGACCAGTCGCGATCGTCCAAGCAACCGGTGGCCCGTCTCTGGCCGCTCTGGGTCATCACGCTCTGTGAGGACCTTCACAGCGACCAATGCCGGGTATCCGTCCTCAGAAAGCTTCCGATCCACCGCCTTGTACACATCGCCGAACGCGCCTCGGCCGAGCAATTCCTGCAGTTCATATCTCGCGTTGCCATCGTCCATCGATGGCCCGAACTCCTGTGGCAGATTGCGGCGCGTTTGCTCGGTCATGTGCTCACGCACACCGGCTGTGGAGAGCATGGCATTGTTCAACGTCGCCGCATCACGGATTTCTTCCTCGAGATTCGGATACTTCTCGACTAGTGCTGAGACTGATGCCTCATCAACATCCGGTCCACCAGCCATCCATCGCAGCGTGACATCAATTGCGGCGTCAAGTGGATCGCGCCGTTGCTGAAGATCTGGCACGGCCTGAACGTATCGATCCAATGTCGTCACCTGCTGCCGAGCAATGCGCAGACGACCGTCATGTTCGATCAACTCAGCAAGTTGGTCATCATCAAACGGTCCGTACCGACTGATGAATGCTGCGAAGTCAACATCCAATGACGAACCGGCGCTGGCGTAGTGAGATGCGAGCGCACGTCCCAACACCCCGCCGCCCACGCCCATCAGAGTCTCCCTGCCTCAATACGTTCGCGAAGGTGTTCACGAATGCGTTGCCAACGCTTTCGAACGCAGGCGTGCCCAACGCCCATCTCTTCTGCGATCTGGCAGTGGGATTGACCCAACAGCCACATCGAGAGAATTTCGCGATCGGACGAATCGGGCAACGATTGCAGGACTCGATCAAGTTCCAGTTCCGCTCCGGCAGTTCGATCCTCAACGTCCTGCAAACGTGCCAACAGTTCATGGGCAAACTGGCCATCAGTGCCTTCAACTGCTTTGAGCCGATTGAACACCCGGGCTTTCTGTAACAAGGCGTTGTTGGCCATGGTGAAAATGAATGACCAGAGTTGCCCTTCGCCATCAGCTCGCAGACGCCGATCGCGTACATACAGATCCAGCCGCCGCCCAACCGTCGAAAGGATTTCCTGGGAGTCAAACAGTCGCCGCATTCCCGCGCCGAGTTTGCCGCGGACGCGCCGTCGCACGCGCGAGGCATAGCTGGTGATGAATTCTGCAGCCGCCTCTCGATCCCCCGCGCGCATGCGCTCGAGTAGTTGATCGATTCGACGCTTCTCCAGCTTCACATCAGCGAGTTGAGATGGGGTGTCCGGCGAATTCGAGGGGAGGTTGCCGGTGGCGTGTATTGGGGAAGCGACGAGTTTCATCGGGGTTGTCCTTACCGCCCTTCTGGAAAACTTCGGAACTTTTCGAACTGGTTGTCACACATCCCTACTGGCGCGCGTCTTCACCTTTGAAGCCGGAGTACTTGGTCTTCGGCTGATCAGTTCATACGCAACCACTTTCAGCGGAGAAGATCCATGCGCCTCAATCTATTCAAGAGCTACTCTACCAAATCATCAGAACCACTGCGAGCACAAAGCTCTGAAAAATCCGGCTTTGTGCACCGCTGCCGCGGCATTTTTGCACTCATCGCCCTCGCGACGCTTTGCGCAGCTCATCTCGCCCTCAACGGCAACTCCTCGACGAGCGGAATGACTGCGACGTTATGGAAAGGTCACGAACACCTCGCCGCCACGCATATGCACCGTGCCGACTGGATGGGTGATCTCATCGATGCCATCGATGAGATTCTCGACGCGCTCGACGGAATCGACCCTGATGACGATGCTGAATCCGGCGAAGGCGAAGATGAAGACGGTGGTGAGGATGGCGGTGGAGGAGATGACGCCGACGACGAAGAAGATGATGATGACGACGAGCAGGGTGAAGCAACTCCGTAACACTATTGTTCCATTTCACAACGTTTCTTAGTGAGCACCGCCAGCCCGCGCCCTGACGTGGGCGGCGATGCTTGGGTATCAGGCGGGCCCTTCCGGCGTGCCCTCGCGGGGCACTTTGCCCAGCCCCGCCCTACGGCGGATTGGGCGTCCACCGAGAAGCTCGATTGCCTTTGCCTCGATGCACTGGCGTCGAGCTTCTCGCTCTTTTGAATCACTAATCGTGCTATACTGCCGTTCTCATGTTGCGCGTGTAGCTCAATTGGATAGAGCATCGGCCTTCGAAGCCGAGGGTTGCAGGTTCGAGTCCTGCCACGCGTGTTCATCGGGCGGGAATCGGGGAGTGAGTATTGGAAACACAAGTCGCAATTGCCTCCAGGTTTTATCGCTTGAGTTCGTTGAGCCGATGGCCTGAAGCGGTCTCTGCTGGTACGCTTCGCGACTATGAACACCTCAGGACAATTCACCGTCGCGCTGATCAGCGACGTGTTCTATGAAGCCGATGCAGACCAGCGACTGCGCGAGCGCCTCACTCGCGCGAAGGACGCAGGAGCGGAACTTGCGGTTCTGCCGGAACTTCCCCTCAACCCCTGGTCCCCCGCTACGAAAAGTCCTCGCGAAGACGATGCCGAGGATCCCGGTGGGCCACGATCGACCTTGCAGGGTGAAGCTGCAGCAGATGTCGGAATCGGCCTGATCGGCGGCGCCATCATTCGCAATCCTCACGATGGTCGGCGGTATAACACTGCGTTGGTCTTCGACGCACATGGCACACAACTGGCCAGCTACTGCAAAATGCACATCCCGGAGGAACCGGGATTCTGGGAATCAAGCCATTATTTGCCGGGGATGCAATCGCCAGTACCAATCAGGGGCTTTGCTATGCCGCTTGGGGTGCAGATTTGCTCTGACATCAATCGGCCTGAAGGGTCACACCTGCTGGGTGCACAGGGCGCGAGACTCATCCTTGCACCGCGCGCCACAGAGTTGGCCACCTATGACCGCTGGCGAGTGGTCTTTCAAGCCAATGCCATGACGAGCTGCGCATTTGTTCTGTCGGTCAATCGTCCCCGACCGGAGCATGATGTCCTCATTGGCGGCCCTTCAATCGCTGTTGACCCGCATGGCAAGGTCTTACTCGAAACCACAGACACAATCGGTGTCGTCACGCTCGACAGCAGTGAAATCGACAAAGCCCGCGTGGCGTATCCCGGCTACCTCACTGTCCGCAGCGATATGTATGCCAAGGCCTGGGCGGACATTGCCCAGAAACAACTGACCACCACCACCTGATTCACATGACCACATGAACAACACTGAACAACTTCAACAGCGATTAATGGTTCTGGAGTCACGGATAAACTCCATGCAACGCAGCCACACCCGCTATCGCCTGATCTGTGCCGCACTCGGTTGCGCACTCGTCGGCGGCATTACCCTTGCGGCAACGATGCACAGGCCTGTTGCGGACATCGTGCAAATGCACCGACTGGAGATTGTCAATGCCGAAGGCAAACTCGTTGCCGCACTCGGGATTGGTGAAGATGGCGGGCAGCTCGACATCTGGACAAACACCGGCGCAAATGTGCTGCGTGCGGGGACCAGCACTGATGGTGGAGATCTTCTGCTCTGGAACACCAACCGCCAGCATGTGTATAGCGCGTACGCAACAGAAAGTGGAGCTGCCATGCAGCTCTGGGATGCCGATGCCGTCATCGCTGCGAGTGTCACTTCCGATGCCACTGGCGGCACTATGCACCTTCACAACACGGGCGAATCATATCTTTCAATGCTGCCCAGTGAAACCGGCGGCCTGTTTCAGCTTCGCAATATGCATGGCGATATCGTCACCGAAACTGCTACAGCGGAACGTGGCGCGACGTTCGGCATTTGGAACACAAATGGAAGTCGATCGCATCTACTTCAAAGCGCACCGGACGGCGGCGAGCTGATGCTGTTTAACGAAAACGACATGCTCGCCCTCCGCGGCATTGCGACAGCGAATGGTGGACGATTCATGCTCCATGGTGCAGATGATGACGTTGAACCGGCACGGCTGTTCATCGATAGCGCTGGCTCAGGTCGACTCACGCTGCGCAACAGCACAGGTCAAACTGTGGTCACAGCCGGGGCCTCATCTGACACGGACAATGGCTTTCTCGCGCTGAGCAATGCGCAGGGACGCCGCGTGTTGTCCAATGTAGCTGACACCCACGGTGGCACTCTTGAGCTTCGCAACAATGATGGCGTTCGCATGTTCGGCGTGGGTGCACAACCCAACGGTGGCTTGTTGAACATGATGAATGCCGACGGCCAACCGGTTGTCATTGCGGGATATTCCCAAGAAGGCCCTGGCGGTGGGATTTCAATCAACAATGAACGTGGTTCACAGGTTTTCCATGCAGGCGTCAATGCCGAAGGTGACGGTATGACTGTGATTTGGGACAGAGAAACTCGCCGCAGGCGGGTACTTCGACCGTCCGAATAACTGCTGAATTTTTGTTGAGTCCCATAGTACCCCCGTCGATCCACATCTTTGTAACCAGTAAGAGTGTTGAAAAGCTGTTTCCTGCTGGCTCATGGCTCTAGGCGAAGTACACTCAAAGTGTCATGGGACCAACAGCAGGCCAACCTCATCATTTACGGCTCGTCGGCGGCCATGTTGGGCTGCCTGAGTGGAGTGAGCGTGAACAGCACGGCGCAGGCAATGATGCCGTGTCCGCTGAAAACCGTCGCGCCGCTGCCAACCCCGATCTACGCCCGGGCGATCCCCGCTGGGTGTTGGCTGTTCGCGCCTATTCACAACTTGAAGGAAGTACACTCACGCCGGAACGACGACGCAAAGTGCTCCGCACAGCCGAGCAGTTAGGCGTACGACCGTTTGATGCCAATGTCATCATTGCCATCGTGCAGGATCACGCCCGCGCCGGCCGTTCTCTGCATAACGCAGCACCGACCCTGAAACTTCTGAATGAGCCGAAGCAATCCACCGACTCGATGCACACCACACGGTGGCTGGCTGCGTTGGTTGCGGCTGCTGCGATGAACTTCTTGCTGATCTGGTGGATTCTCAGCGGCGCCTAAGCTGCGTCAATTCAATTCGGGATCGTCGGGCAATTCAGCGTAGCAGATGCGAACATCGCCACATTCAGATCGATCCGCGAAGCCCAACTCGACGAGCGCATGCAATGCAGCATCCTGCTCGGCTTCCTTCTTGGACGGCCCCCATGCAGAGGGGAACCGCCGGGCCCCGATCTCCACGCATACTTCGAAGCACTTGGCATGATCCGGGCCTTTCTCATCTAACACCATGTACAACGGCGTCTGCTGAAAGTGCTGCTGGGCGGCCTGCTGAAGGACGGATTTGAAATTCGACTGATGGCCGGATTCTGCCGCGCGCTCGATCCACGGTTCGAGTTGATCGAGAATGAACTTCTTCGCCACATCCATCCCACCGTCGATGTACAGCGCGCCGATCAGTGCTTCGTACACGGCTGCAACGACTGATCCCGGCAGTGCTGCTCGATTGCTCATCCCCTTACCCAAGCGAAGCACTTCGTCGAGGCCAATCTTAAACGCCACCTTGGCGCATACGCGACGACTGACGACGGTTGATTTGATCTTCGTCATTTCCCCCTCGAGCAAGTCGTCAAACTTGTTGTGCAGGTATTCGCAAACGACCATGCCCAATACGGCATCGCCAAGAAACTCCAGCCGCTCATTGCTCTCCAGCCGCGACGTAGCCAAAGAAGCGTGCGTCAAGGCGCGTTTGAGCAGCGCACGGTCCGAGAACGAATGGCCGAGCATTTCCTCGGCTTTGAGAATTTCCTGGGGATCCATAGATTCCGCCATCAGCTTGACCGCCTCGCGCACAGCCGCAACTACAGGTCGGACATGCGGGGCCAGGGAACAAGAATACTGAGCGGGCTTTGCAGACGCTGCAGCGAATCAGTACAAGGCAGCGGCTGGAAAACTCGACCAGGGGAACCACCGCGGTTCCACAAACGCAATATAGCAGATGTTTCGACGAAATCACTCCGATGATTCAGTAGAATTCCTGCTGCAGCCCACCCCGGGGCTGGCCTCGAGGCCGCTTTCGTGCTACTGTACCGATCCTGATTTTTTCGGGCCGTCAATTAGAAGTTTGATCCCGCCAGATTGCGGGGTTTTCCTGGAGTTGTTCAGTCATGCACTATCCACGCCGTGTCAGCCGAATTAAGCGCGTCCGAAAGTTTGGTTTTCGTGCTCGAATGAAGACCCGTCTGGGTCGCAAGATGATCAACCGCAAACGCCGGATGGGTCGCCGTCTCAGTGCTGTGTGATACCCTCACGGTCGATTGACACGTCCTGCTGTTCACACGCCGAGTCAATGCTCCCGGGTTGTTCGCACGCCACGATTGGTTCAACTACACGCCGAAGTCCACTGCCGACTTTGAGGTCCAATGAATCTTCTTGATATTCTCTCACCCAGCGCCATCAAGGTGCCGCTGGAGAACACGGACAAGAAGGCCGTGGTCTTCGAGTTGGTCGATCTGCTTGCAGAGTCTGGAAAGATTCGAAATCCAGAAGAGCTCAAGCGCATTGTCTGGGAACGAGAACAGCAGCGAACCACCGGTATCGGTGAAGGGCTTGCCATCCCTCACGGCAAGTCGAGCAGCTCTGATCAACTGGTCATGGCGATCGGAAAACCTGCCGAACCGATCGACTTTGACGCCATCGATAAACGCCCCGTCCGATTGGTCGTCCTACTGGTGTCACCGCCGGAAAAAACTGCTGATCACATTCAGGCCTTGGGGAAAATAAGCCGCATGATGTCGGACCCGGCAACGCGGCTCGCAGCGTACAACGCGGAAACGGTTGACGACCTGTTTGAGCTGTTCGAACAAGTTGAACGCGTCTGATGCTTCTGCCATTTTGACTCTGACTGAGATTGTTCATCGTGAACGTCGTGCAGCTTCGAGTAACTCTCGCCCCGCGCGATCATCTGGATCGATCTCGACGACGCGTTCCAACAACGCAATGCCCTCTGCCAGCTCGCCACGATCCAATAGTAAGAGTGCCAGCCACCGCATGACGGCTGTTTCTTCATCAACGAGTTCCAAACGTTCACGCAGAATGTCGTGCGCAGCTTCGGCGATATGACTGTGCTGTGCTGCCAAGGTCATGAAATCGTCAACGATCAACCCAGCGTGCTCTACCGGCTGCTCCACAAGCACATGACGGTACCACGCCAGTGCATCATCCACACGCTCGGGCTGTGTTGCCAGTACCAGCCCCAATGATCTGGCCAGCGCGTGACGGGTGTCGCCGCTTGCATCATCGACCACCGCCCGGAGTCTGGTCTCGGCAAGGTCATGTTCGCCTCGCACCAGATGCAGCCACGCCATGCGCATATGAATGCCGTGACGCCATTGGATTGACAGTGTGCGCTGTCCACCAGCCGTCGTCAGTGCCCGCTCATACCACGCAATCGCTTGACCGGCATGATCCAACTGCGACGCATCGGAGCGGTCAATCTGTCCACTGAGAACCTCACGCGATGAGACTGTCACCTTGCCATCAAACCAGCTTCCCACCGCGTTCATCGCATTGACAGCACCGCTGTGGACGACAAAGAGCATGATCACGGTCGCAACACCCATCAGCACGGTACCCACTGGCTTGAAGGTGCCGCGCAGTTTCAATTGAAACCGATGCAGATTCGCATTGGCTTCACGTGTCAGTCGCCACGCTTTCCAGACGATCCACAGCATCACGATGGCAACGCCTGCTGCCATCAGTAGCGGGAAGCTGATGTAATCACCTCGGAAGGAAAAGAAGATGGCTGCGAACACCAACCCAAAGGCAACTTCTTCACGGAGTGAAAAATCAAACTTGCGTTTGGGTTCACGATGCTTCGGTTGACCCTTATTGGCTGCGGTCTTGCCGAAACCGAAATACAGCGCGTCATTGGGGCACACGCTGACGCAATCAAGGCATTTCATGCACCCAGGATCAACCACCATGCCATACTCGCGCACTTCTTCATGCACGCGAACGTTACTGGTGCAGACTGCCGTGCAGTGGCCGCATTGCTCGCAAGCGTCGGTCACACGAATACGCGCCGGCGAATATTCATCGACTGCTGCAAAGAATCCCCCGTACGGGCAACCGTAGGTACAGAATCCTTTGGAGCCGAGGAAGTACACCGTCGCGAAGCCGCAGATCAGCAAGAACGGGATCGCCACCATCAGGCCCGGGAACGTTGCCCAGAAGTCTGTCGTGATAAGGTGCGCTTGCAACGCCCACGGCTGCACATCGGGCACATCGCGAAACGGCAGAATGACAAAGCGATAAAACGCCGGCCAGATGAACATGTAGATGCCAAGCAGCAGTGGCACCCACATCAGCAGCCGCGAACGAAACGGCTTGGGTCGCACGCCCAGCTTCTTCATCATCCAACCGCACAGGTCTTGCAATAGCACCACGTGACATCCCCAGCCGCAGAACCAGCGGCCGAGGATGAGGGTCGAGAGAAGCGCTAAGACAAAAAAGATCAGTCCCGCGTTAATCACGCCATATTTCGAGAACTCCATCGCCTCGCTCGGCTCAACGGGCGTGGTGGTGGTGCCCATGACCAGCCACTGCACAATGTGCGCGATGATGAGAATCTGCACCGTTGCCAGCACGATCGCACGTTTGCGAGCATTCCTGGAAGGGCGTATGACCTGCCCACGCTTTGGGTGTTCACCAAGCACAGGCAAACTGACCGCTGCACCGTCGCGCGGTTGAGGATCGCTGAATTGCGATGTCGGTCCAGTCATGAGAATCACCCGCGAGCGCGGGAGGTATGTCGGCAAGGTTGCCGCGGCGAATCAGCCCGTTGCCAAAACAGACAGATTATAGGGCCGCCTCCGTTTGAGGAAACGGATGGCATTTCACGCGTCATTCGCTGTTCTCGCTGTTTTGACCATCATGCCATGAGAAATCCAGTATCTCGCCGCTGGACTGTTTTCACTCGAAATTCTGTTGTTCGGACGAAATACCTGCGGTACATTGGAGAGCTACACATTTTTCTTCGAACCCCTGTCCCCGGGGCGATGATCGTCTTAGTCGACGGGGTTCGTACTACTGGAGGAAGACCGTGAACCGAACTCGAACTGACGAAGCAAAGTCCATCGCTGGACGTATCGCGATGGGCACATCCTGCCTGCTGGCTACCATCGCCGTGGGCATGCTGGCTGCCGCCACACCGGCGGAGCGCGACACCGCTGCCAAGGCCCCCGAGCAGCGCAGCGGCGTGATCGAACTGCCCGAGCAAGTGCGCATCATTGAGTCGCTCAAAGCCGTCCTTGACCCGGTCGACATACGCATTGAGCAGCCCATCGGCGGTGCCGCAACCGGAGCGTGCCTGCCGGTGGAACAGGCCTATACCGATGCTGACTTCGATGGTGGCGCATATACCGTGCAAGCCGGCTTTGCGCAGAATAACGTGGCCGCCATTTCCGTAACGCTCGAACCGGATGCCTTTCCTGTGCGCATTGACAAGACGGAGATGATCTTCGCTACTTCGGGGACATCCGTGACAACGACGACCAAGTGGTCACTGCTGGTCTGGTCAGGAACGCCTTCGACTGGCACGCTGGTCAATACGTTTTCTTCGGATGATGTCATCCTGCCGCACATCGTCCTGCCGCCGGGTACCAGTGGCGTGAACGTGCAGGTCATGGTCGATCCTGGTGATCCGGAACAGATCATCATTCCCAACGATGGCTCCAATACGTTCTCCATCGGCTACCGCATCGACGAGCACAACAATCCCTCCGGGTTCAGTCCCAACTGCTTACCCGCTCCAGAAGCTTCCAACGCCTTCCCTGTCACGGATACCTACGGCCTTTCCGCGCCAACGAACAACTGGGTCGGATCGCCAAACTGCGACCCCTTTTTTGGCTGCGTGACAGGCGGTGGCTATATGAACTTCCAGGATCTCTCCGCCGGGTGCACGCCCAGCGGTGACTGGGTCATGCGCGTCACATACACACCACTGAACTGCCCCACGATCGTCGGTGCGTGCTGCCTGCCCGGCGGCGGATGCCAGATTCTGGAAAGCATCGAATGTGCCAATCTTGGCGGTAACTTCCAGGGTGAAGGCCTCACATGCGTGGGCATTGACTGTCCCGAACCGACCGGCGCATGCTGCACCGGCGGCGGCGCATGCTCCGACCTTTCCCAGGCAGATTGTGCCGGTGTCGACGGAAGCTGGGGCGGCGTGGGCACCAACTGCGCCTCCGGCGTGTGCACGACCGGCACCGGGGCATGCTGCATTCCCGGCACCGGTGAGTGTGTTGACTTTACCGAAGCCGATTGCGAGATCGTCAGTGGTGTCTTCGGCGGTGTCGGCACGCAATGCAACGCGTTTGTCTGCTTCCCCATCGGCGCATGCTGCCTCGGTGATGGTGACTGTGTGGATGGTGTTGACCCAGAAGCATGCGAAATGCTTGAAGGCACGTTCCAGGGTGACGCATCGCTGTGTGACAGCGCTGCATGCCCGCTCCCCGAAGGCGCATGCTGCTTGGCCAATGGCAATTGCCTCGTGCTGACGGCCAACACGTGCAGTGCTGTCGGCGGAACTTGGGCAGAGCCCGGCACCGATTGCACCGATTCCAACAGCAGCGGCATCGCTGATGCGTGCGAAGACGACGCGCCGTGCGTCGGCGATCTCACAGGCGATAGCGTGGTCGATGTCTCCGACCTGCTTGTACTGCTCAGTGCCTGGGGACCGTGCAACGGCGACTGCCCGTCCGACCTCAACGGCGATAAAGTCGTCGATGTCTCCGACCTGCTCATTCTCCTCAGTGCATGGGGTGCGTGCCCGTAACGATCAGCCCCACCAATTCGACACTGCTCCACCGCCCCTCGCTGTACACGCAGCGAGGGGCGTTTGCATGCCCGCGCCCCAACTCCATAGAAACTCACGATAGATCGGATGCGCATACGCCCACCCCCGTTTGCCTGGTACCTCAACCAGCAGAGCATCTGTTTCCAGCCGCGCCTGGGGCCGCCCGTCATGAAGTAGCCGACAAATGATCGGCCTCTGTACGGCATCTGCCAAGTATGCACTCTATCCACCTGCGTGCAAACCAAAACTCTGTAATTTTCCCCCACACCCCCTCGCCGCTTGCGGCTTAGCGCGGATACCGCCCGACCGAGCGCAATGCCCGCGCATATGGCGAGTTGGGACTATGCCCCGCGTGCAGCGGCCAGCGGTCGTACTCGACAACAAATGGCCAACGTTGCGGCGGCAGGTTGATCTTGATCGGATTCTGCTCGATGTAAGGAATCGTGCGGTGCACTTCATCAGGGTGATCGAGAAACACCTTCCAACCGCCGCGCGTCCAGATGGGGTGTGCCGCTGGAAACAATTCCGATTCAAGCAGCGCAAGGCGCGATGCCTTCTGCAAACGCTCGATCATTTCCTCAGCATGATGCTTGTGCTTGCGAATCAGCACGTGCACATGATCGGGCATGATCGCGCAGGCATAGCACCTGTAGCGTTCATCCTGCATGACCTGTTCAAAAGCGCGGGCGACAATCTCAACGCATCGCCCGCGCACTTCGAGCAACGGATGTTTCAAAACATGCGCTGCCTGTTCGTAGAACGCGCGCACATCGTGCCCAGCCGGTTGAATCTTCTTGCGGCCGAAATGCAGTTCACCCAATGATCCGATATACGCTTTGCGGACGGTCGTCGAGGTACTGCCGCGCGGGTCGTTCGGAAGCCACCAGCCGTACACCGTCCAGATAAGGTGGTGCGCGATGACGATGGGTTTCGCCATGCGTGGCATGGTATGTGAATCCCGCGCTAAGCCGCAAGCGGCAACCCCGCCGCTCGCGGCTTAGCGCGCGAATC
>PWVT01000047.1 GCA_003562195.1 Phycisphaeraceae bacterium
CGATACTCGCTGCTTTCAATCGAAGAATAAAGCCCACGGATCGCAATCCGTGGGCTTTGAAAACTTGCTCATCATCTGGTCATTACCACTCCGGCCCGCCGGTGTAGCGGCCGTACACGTCCGCCATGGCCTGCACCATTTCACCCATGGTGCATTTCGACTCGGCTGCATCCACCAGAGACGGCATTACATTCGCGCCTTCACGAGCCGCTTCACGAATGGCGTCCATCGCAGCGGCCACCTTGGCATCATCGCGGTCCTTCTTGAACTGCGCGAGCCGCTTGCACTGCTCGGTTTCGACTTCGTGGCCGATCTGGAGAATTTCAACATCGTGCGCTTCGTTGCCATCGGTGTAGGCGTTCACGCCGACGATGATGCGGTCGCCCGCTTCCATCTCCTGGCCGAAGCGGTAACTGGCCTCGGCAATGGAGCGACGGAAGTACCCCTTGTGGATGCCTTCGACCACGCCGCCCATGTCGTCGATCTCCTTGATGATCGCGTTGGCGTCTTTCTCCATCTGATCGGTGAGGGCTTCCACGTACCAGCTTCCGCCGAGCGGATCGACCGTGCGGTGCACGCCGGTTTCATGTGCGAGAATCTGCTGTGTTCGTAGTGCGACACGGACTGCTGTTTCCGTCGGCAGGCCGAGCGTTTCGTCCATTGAATCGGTGTGCAAGGATTGGCAGCCACCCAATACGCCCGCCATCGCCTGATAGGCCACGCGCACGACATTGTTCAATGGCTGCTGCTCAGTGAGCGAACAGCCAGCCGTCTGCACGTGGGTGCGCATCAGCAGCGAGCGGTCGTTCTTCGCGCCGTAGCGTTCCTTCATGACGCGCGACCAGATTCGACGAGCTGCACGGAGCTTGCAGATCTCCTCGAAGAACTCGTTGTGACTGTTGAAGAAGAACGACAGTCGCGGGGCGAAGGTATCAACATCAAGGCCGCGTTCCATCGCCCACTGCACGTACTCCATGCCATCGCGCAACGTGAAGGCAAGCTCCTGCGTGGCAGTCGAACCGGCTTCGCGGATGTGATAGCCGCTGATGGAGACGCTGTTCCAGCGCGGCGTGTGTTCCGCAGCGAATTCGATCGTGTCAATCACGAGCTTCACGCTGGCTTCGGGCGGATAGATGAATTCGTTCTGCGAGTGGAACTCTTTAAGGATGTCATTTTGCAGTGTGCCGCCGAGTTTGGTCCAGTCCATGCCGCGCTGGCGCGCCATGGCAAGGTACATCGCCCAGATGACGGCGGCGGGGCCGTTGATCGTCTGGCTGACGGTGACCTCATCAACGGGGATGTCGGCATACAGCCGGTGCATGTCGTCGATGGTGTCGATCGCCACGCCGCAGCGGCCGACTTCGCCGGCGGAAAGCGGGTCATCGCTGTCGCGGCCCATGAGTGTGGGCAGGTCAAACGCGGTGGACAGGCCGGTCTGGGCCTTGCCGTGCTTGGCGTTTTCCAGCAGGTATTTGAAGCGCTTGTTGGTGTCGTCAGCCGAGCCGAAGCCCGCGAACTGACGCATGGTCCAGAGTCGCTGGCGGTACATCGCCGGGTGAATACCACGGGTGTAGGGGTACGCGCCGGGTTCACCGATGCGCGGGTCCGTTTTACCTTCCGGCCCTTGCGTGGTGACATGAGTCGGGTCGTACTTCTCGTCGATCACGTAGCCGGAAAGACTGACGGTTTCCGGGTCCACGCCGTGATGGGGTTCAGCCATGGGCGTGGCGGCATTCTTCTTGGTTTCCAGTGTGCTCATACCGTCATAGTAGCAGCACAGACCCGCGTTCAGAAGAAGTCATGAGGCGTAACTTCAATTGATCGCGGTCTTCGCAAGACAGAATGGTGATGGCAATCAGCCGTCGTACATACCTGCGGGCGTGTCACCGGGCAACTCGCCGCCGCGGGGCGTCCACCAGTCTGGCCGATCCGCCAACTCGTCGGTCCGGAGCACCTCTTCTTGTGGTGCATCAGCCCACTCAATGCCCTGGTGAATCTCGACATCAATTCGCCGCGAGGCAGCGTTGGGCACCGTCAGAGAGTTTTTCAACCGTCCCGTGCGACGGCCGGCATCAAACAGCTCCCACCGCATGATGTCCGGCGTGTGTACCGGGTCATCTCCGGCTTTGGCTCGAAAGTCCATCGTGAGCTGTTTTCCCGGGGGGATATACATCACAAAAAGCTCTTCATCGGTGCGCAGATCCACCACAGTGATTGAGGTCTGCCGCGTCTCTGTGGAGACATAGGTCATGGTGCCACCAGAATGGGGCATGGTCCCACCTGCAGGAGAATGGCAGCCGCCAATGGAAAGCTGCAAAGCGAAAGCGAGCACGGTCGTGGCAGCAAACTTCAACTTCATGAATCATCTCCTCAGCGGATGGTAGCACTTGCGACACGCCCTGCGACTGCAGCAGGGTAATCGGCGGTGAGCATTATACGGCCATGACAGCCGCTGTCCTGCCAGGGCCATCAGGCCGAATTCCGGGTTTTCACCCGACTCCTTAGCATCGGCAAATACAGCGGCACAGGTCCATTGCCTGTGCCGCTGATCTGAAATCCAAAACAATTCGTGCTGCCCGCCTACCTCATAACGTGCACGGCATTGAGCGCCTTGTCGATGCGCTTGGCGATATCTGACAAGTGAGCATAGCTGTAGGCATCGATATGCATCTCGCCATCCAGCAGGCCCGTGAGCGTGCCGTCAAGCTGTCGCAAATGATGCACCGCAAGTGTTTGGATCGGCCTCGGCATGCGTCCACCGTCCATGGCCAGATCAATCAACCGTGCAGTCATTTCCGCCTGCAGATCACGCCGCAAGTTGGAAATCATCGGCTGACGGTCGGTGAACTCGCCGTTGATCTCATCATGAAGCTCACTGTAGATTGCATCCACCAACGAACCGAGCGCCTCGGGCAGCGTCACGGCATCCTGATCGGCATCAACGCGCATCTCGTTGTCATACACACGCGTCAATGTGCCCGGGTTCATCAGGTACAGCATGGCGAAGCTCTGAATCTGAGCAACACGGCTGTGAATCGGGAACTCCACACTGCCGCCACCGAAACTGCCCCAGTGACGGAAGCGACTCGGCGTGAGCTTGCGCAGCACTTCAGGCCGCAGGTCATACATGGCATCATCGAACGCGTGATCTATGACGAACTGCAATGCTTCGCGCTGCTTGGCAGCATCAACAGGAACGAGTGGATCGCGGGCATCAGGGTCACCCTTGCGGTCGCGATGCACATGCACCCCGCCGACGAAGCGGCTGGCGATGCGGATCGCACCAAGATGCTCGCCAAGTAACTGTTCATAGCCGCGGCGGAGATGGTGCCAACTCTCGCCATCTTCAACTGCATGGTCCAGCAGCTTCTCACGCATGGTCTGTACCAACTCCATGCGCACCTGCGCCCACTCGAGCGGATCGTCGCCGAGAATCCACACATCCACGTGCGGGTCAGGCCCGGCGCGATCTTCATCGGTGGCGTATTGCAGTTCGGGCTTGGCACCCATCTTGGCCAGTTCTTCTCGACGACGTTCATCAAATGTGTAGCCGTGTTCAATGACCCACATGTCGTACGGGCCAATGGTTGGTGTAGCCCACATTCCTCGCGGTTGATCGGGTGACGGTGGGATAAACGATGCGGCGTAGTCCATGACTGATGCAACATTCGGCTGGCCTTCGGGTACCTGCACATACTCATCCAAACTGAGCCATGAGGCAGCTTTGAAGTTGTGACGCAGTCCGAGCGTGTGGCCGACTTCATGCGCGACAACGTAACGCAGCATTGCACCGAGGTACTCCTCCGGCACGCCGTCGATCATGGGAACATCCTCAGTATTGCCGAAAAACTGCTCGGTCATCAGTTGCATGGCGAGATTGGCGGTCTGCATCTGCAGGGCTGCGCCGTAGCCAAAATCGCAATGATTGGCCATCTGGGTGATGCGACCCATCAACCGGCCGCGCTCGGGCATGTTGACCGGCTCGCCGAGCAGGTCTGACTTTTCATCATCAGTCAGTTCCGAGTCGTTGAGGATCGCCTCGCGGATTGGATCGGTCTCTTCGTATCGCGTGATGGGGTTCCACAGCGGCCGCTCTTCCATCCATCGCTTGGCTTCGGGGTCAAGGCCTTCCAAGCCGTACGCCGCGACCATTTCCTTGTATCGCATCGCCCAAAGCTTGAGCATAGCGTCATCGAAGATGATGTTTGCATCAAGAATCTCGCCGGTCTTGGGGTTTACACGACTTGGCCCCATGGCGAACGCTCGCTCAGAGGTGATCCAGCGGAAGAAGTTGTAACGAACGTCTTCCGGGTAAACATCCATGTACGCGCCACTGTTGGGATCCTGTTGGCGAACTTCGATGGCATCAATGATGCCGATCTGCTCGAACGCCTTGTTCCATGCCAGAATGCCCTCGCGCACAAAGCGACGATACCGGACCGGCACGGTGTGCTCGATGTAGAACACGATCGGATCAGCCGGGGGCGACATTCGCAGTTGCGGATCGCGCTTCTGCACGTTCCAACGGTTGATGTAACGAACGAACTGATCGCCACCACGCTCGTTACGAGCGAAATCCTTGAACACGGTCATGAAATAGCCGACGCGCTCATCAGCTTCGCGCGGCCGATAGTTGGTGTTGGGAATCACGCTGATGGAGTAGTGCAGCGTGGTCAATTCCCCGCCGCGCATGGGGATGGTGACTGGAATCTCAACGTTCTGCGGAAAGGCCTTCACATCGCCGAAGCGGGCAAGGTTGTGGTTGCCACCCATGCCGGTGAATACGGCTGAGTTGCGCACCAGCAGGTTGTTGAGATCAATCACTGGCCCACGGTTGGGGCCAAACGTAATGATCGGCACGGAAAGCAGAACGCGGTCCTGGTAAGTTCGCTCGACAGAACGGCGGAGCTCTGCATCACTCGGTCCACCACGCGCCTGACGCTGGAGGTTGGGAGCCATCAGCACCAGTTGATTGTCATGTCGCGTCCAGTAGGCGTATGTGTCGCGCCACTGCCAGCCGGTCTGCGTTGAGCCACCGGAGATGGACGTGGCGATGAAGATGCGACGACCTTCAAAGTTGGCCGGCAGTTCCGCCAGCACCCGGTGGTTCCGTTCATTGATGTAGATGGTGTACAACGATCGCCCGCCATCAGCGGTGGACACGACCTTCTCGAAATCCTTGGCGACTTCGTCGAACGCCGGGAAGTCTGATCCACCGCCACCGCGACGTTGGGCCTCGGCCGGCAGGGCGATCGCGACCAGAACTACCATCGCCATGGCCATATGAACGACCCGACGAACTGCTACTGAAACATGCATGAAACGCTCCTCGTACTCAAATTTTCTGGGCAAACGGCATTCAGATGAGGTCAATTCATCCGTTCACCAGCCACGCCAGTTCATCGCGCGCAGCTCGACAATCTTTCTTCACCGGCGCATTGCGCCGGCCGGTTATACAGATCGGGCATCAAGACGCTGCATCTGGATGTCAGTCCACCAATTCCGGTAAAAAAGCCCGGGTATGCCGCCGACTTGGCCTCTCCGACCCCGCCGCGACACGTAAGTTCAGATTCTACCGCGTGTTACGCCAATTGGTTCGCTCAAATGCTGCGACTGGGCGCGGCTTGAACAAAAGAAAAATCACATAAGTTTGTTTCCGATAACACAATTCCGGGTTATGTTGAATATACGGCACGGGTCACCAGACCCTCCAGCTCACTGTGGGAGGACCTATATGAATTGGAATATTGGCACAGCACGCCTCGGACAGTGCGGGGCGATCACTACGGCGCTGCTGGCTGGAACAGCGGCCTCGAGTTCGATCGCACTCAGCGACACGCGGCACATGGCCATCATGGCGACGCACATCGCGCATGCGATACAGGGTGATGATGAAGATGATTATCCATGGATCGTCCAACGCGGCGAGATCGTTCTTGATCTGGAAATGCTCTTCGAATTGGCCAACAACGCTGCTGAACGGCCAGTCTTCACGCTGGAGTTGTTCGATGCCGCTGTGGATATACAAGTGCAATATGCAGACGTCCATGAGGACGAGTTTCGCTTCTCAATTGCCGGAGCCGTGCCTCGCGGCATCGGCAGCGACCTGACACTATCGGTGTACGTTGATTCGGCGTACGGCGTGCTCTCCGTGCCGGGACTTGGGCTCTATGAAATCCGCACGACCCTCGACGGCATTCACCAACTGACGCAACTTGATGAATCGCTCATGCCCGAGTGTGGCGTCGGCAAAGTAGACCTGCCACTGCCGCCCTTCGACGACAGAACCCTACAGCCGACATCAGGAACCACGCCATTGCATCATGTTCCCACTGTGAATGTCATGGTCGTGTACACACCCGCTGCGCGAAACGACGCAGGGGGCACCAACGGCATGCTGGCGATGATCGACACCGCGATACTCCAAACGAATCAGGCGCTCGCCGGCAGCAACGCGGGCATGCTGGTCCACCTGACTTCGGCGCATGAAGTGAGCTATGTCGAGAGCAACAACATGGGTGACGATCTGACCCATTTGCAAGACCCCAACAGCGGTCAGTTGGACATCGTTCATAGTCTGCGCGTGGCTGACTGCGCCGACCTCGTCGCGCTGCTTTCGCACAATCCAAGCTACAACTTCTGCGGCCTTGCGTGGATGCCAGACGGACCGGTACAGAACAATCCCGGCTTCTGGGCCGATTGGGCGTTCAGCGCGACGTGGACAAACTGCATCCCGAATCTCACTTTCGCCCATGAACTGGCGCACAACCTCGGCTGCCACCACGATCACAACAACGCCACAGGCAACAGCTCTTTCCCGTATGCCTTCGGCCATCGCTTTACGGGCAACTCCGGCACGCTGTGGCGAACGGTCATGGCCTATGCGCCGGGCCTCCGCATTGGGCACTACTCTAGTCCGAACATTTTCTTTGACGGCATGCCGACTGGCGTGCCCGCCGGACAGCCCGATCCTGCTGACAACGCCCAGGCCATCGCCAACAACGCGCCGCACATCGCCACATACCGCGATCTAATCGGCGGCACCTGTCCGCCTGTTGTAATCTGTCACTGGGACAACACATCCGGCCTCCTCGGCGTTGACGGACCCGTGCTCGCGCTGGTCGAGTATGACGATGGCACTGGCCCGTCGCTGTACGCCGGTGGCCTGTTCACACAGGCCGGCAACCAGATTGCACCACACATCGCGCGATGGGACGGCTCACAATGGCACCCGGTCGGCACAGGCCTGAGCGGCGAGGTACGCGCTCTTGCGGTGTTTGATGATGGGTCAGGCCCTTCGCTGTATGCCGGCGGGGCTTTCTCGATGCCATCGCCCGGCGGGCCGGTTGAGAATATCGCGCGATGGGACGTGCCGAGCGGCCAATGGATGCCGGTTGGCTTCGGCCTCGGTGGGATTGTTAATGCGCTGACGGTGTTCGATGACGGCACTGGCGATTCGCTGTATGCAGGCGGCTTGTTTACTGCCACCGGCAGCGGCAATCCGGCCAATCGCATCGCTGCGTGGGACGGCAATCAATGGTTGCCGGTGGCCGGCGGTGTCGGCGCGGTCGCGTCCGACCAAGTCGTCGACATGACCGTGCATAACGATGGGAGCGGCGATGCGCTCTACGTCGGCGGGCGATTCACCGTCGTTGATTTCGGGATGCCGGCGGAGAACATTGCCAAGTGGGATGGCGTGTCGTGGTCGAGTTTGATGCCCGGTCTGGACAACACCGTGATCGCGCTGAAATCGTTTGATGATGGCACGGGTCTTGGGCCGCAACTTTTCGCGGGCGGAATATTCTTAACCTCTGCAGGCGTTCAGATGAACAATATTGCTCGATTGCATGCAGGCCAGTGGCATCCGCTGGGCAACGGCCTGCCAGGCCCGTCCGCAGGCGTCCATGCGTTGGATGTGTTCAACGATGGCTCTGGTGACCGTTTGTATGTTGGCGGGCAATTCGGTCTGAACGTCCCGGCTGGCACGATCAGTCACATCACTGCGTGGGATCAATTCAACCAGAACTGGATCGTGCTGGACGATGGCGTCAACGCCTCCGTTGACGCACTGGCCGTACACGACGATGGCTCAGGGACCGCCCTGTTCGCCGGTGGCCACTTCACCGCTTCGGGCTTCCAACCGGCGAACTTCATGGCTTCATGGGACGGCTGTCCTTCGTTGCCACCCAGTTGCGCCGTGTGTCCGCCCGGCAGCTTTGTCGAGAACGAACCGTGCGGCACGCATGTCAATGATTTCTGTGGCCAGAGCGGTTGTGCCGGGCACTGCGGTGGCCAAGCACCAATGGGATGCTGGTGTGATGTCGATTGTTGTAGCTTCGGCGATTGCTGCATGGACCAGCATCTCGTGTGCAATCTCTGCACATGGGGTCCGACCCCGATCACCTGCAACCAGCACGTATGCGGAACGCTGTGGATCGACCCCGTCACTGGCAGCGTTGATTTCGACCGATATGCCTTGGATGTCGTCGATCTTCACGGCACAGGACAGGCCACAATAACGATTGAGATCGAAGCTGACATTGCTGTCACGATTTGGGTTGATAACGGAGAGTGCCCCGGCGACCCGGACTACGAACTGTATGGCAGCATGCTGGATGTCGTCTCATGCTCGCTGACCTCACATACGGTTGTCGTGCCTGCGCCGGGTGTGCGATACCTTAATGTTCAGGCAGCAGGCACGCCCGACACGTGTCCGGATGAATCCGCCTACACGATGTACGTGGATGTTGATACCTGCATCACCGGGCCTGCGAACTCAATCTGTGCCAACGCAACACCAGTGGGCGTGGTCGCAGCATTGCCGTTTGACAACATTGGCGCTGTGACTGATGGACCTGCCGATCCTGCGTGCGGCTTTAGCGGAGTGGATGACTCTGACGTGTGGTTCGAATTCGTGGCGAACCATGGTGGTCTACATATGGTCACCGTCGACCCCGATTTGCAGCCGGGTTTCCAGCCGGACAGACTTCTCGCGGCATACCACAGCGGATGCCCGGTTGCCGGCCAAGTCCCGTTGGATTGCGTTGGGCCGATCGGTGGCGCGGCTGGCTGTGTGACGTTCACTATTGCTGCTGGCGATCAAGCCACCATACGAACTGGCACACCCGGTGGTGCTGCCGGGCAGGGGCCATCCTTGCTCTATGTGAATGATTGCCCTGCCGATCTCAATGGTGACGGCATCGTGAACACGTCCGACCTACTCATTCTGTTCAACTTCTGGGGACCATGCCCGCCGATCGGTATTTGCGTTGGAGATCTCAACTGTGATGGCGACGTCGATGTCTCAGATTTGCTGATCCTCCTTGGCTCCTGGGGCACCTGTCCCTAGCCAGCTCCTCCATCGCTGCTGCGGGCGGTCACGCCCGCAGCAGCACTTCTCTATTCAGCCAGAACGGTCGAAGACATCGAATTCTAGGCAAAAAAACCGTGGATTCTGTCCATGCTGTGGTATGCTCGAAGCTCAATAACGCCCTTTTCGCTTGCGTGGAGTTTCGAGAGTAATCATGGTCATTTGTCCCCCAGTCGCACGAACCCTCACCACAATCCTGATGCTCATCGGCGTTTTGACGCTGGTCGCAGACCGTCCGGCCTCAGCACATGAGCCGCAGCCGCACGGGCTCAGCCAACCCATCGCTCCGCTGGGCGAGTTGATTGCACACCATGTGGACAGTGATATCCGCGCCAATGAGGGTCGTGCCGCCGCGACGGTGTACTCCGAGGTGATCGCCACAGCCGATGCGTTGTGGACGCGGTTGTATTTCTCCGACATCGAACTCGAAGGCGAAAGCCGCATTCGCTTCACATCGCTGCACGATGGTGAAGTGCAGGAGCTTGATGCAGGCGGTGCCGTCATGTGGGGCAACGCTTCTGCTTACTTCAACGGCGGCATGGTGATGATCGAACTCATCGCCGCCCCAGGCACCACGCACAATCGTTTCGTGCTGGAACAGCTCGGTGTGGAGTATGGCGTTTTTGCCATCGGCTCGCACTGCACGCCACCGCTGCAATGCGGGCTGTGTGACGGCGATACGCGCGTACCCTCCAATGAAAACTGGTCATGCCGCCTTGTATCAGACAGCGGTGGGTGCAGTGCCGCGATCTACAACGAACACAGCTGTGTGGTTTCGGCCGGTCACTGCATGGGGCCGAATATGGTCATCCAGTTCAACGTGCCGCAATCCAACCCGAATTGCACGATCAACCACCCGCCCGTGAGCGAGCAGTTTCCCATCACATCACAGGTTTCGGAAAACGCAGGCGTGGGGGCAGACTGGGCCGTGATGACCTCTGGCACCAACAACCTCGGCGAGACCGCCTTTGAGCGCTACGGCGAGTACCGCCCGATTGCGTCGAGCATCCCCTCGACCGGCCCGGCGGATGTCTGGGGCTACGGCGTGACGGACGACTGTGTGCTGCGTCAAACCCAGCAACACTCCACCGGCATCATGTTGAGTGTCGCTGCTGCATCAGTAACGCACAGCGCCGACACGACCTGCGGCAACTCCGGCTCTTCACTACTGCACAATGGTGAAATCATCGGCATCGTCTCGCACTGCTCGTGGGACTGCCCTGCCAGCGGCAACTCCGCCACCCGCATTGATCTGCCCGCGTTCGTCGCAGCGCGAAATGGTTTGTGCACCGCTCCAGAAGATGTTCACGTCCCCACAGATTATGCCACGATCCAGGCAGCCATCGACGCGGTCGGCAGCGGCTCGACCATCACCGTCGCTGCAGGAACGTACAACGAAGCGATCGACTTCACCGGAAAGGTGCTCACCGTCATCAGCGAGGATGGTCCGGAAGCGACGATCATCGACGCCACCGGCATGGGTAACGCCGTGGTCCGCTTTGCCAACAACGAAACGTCCGAGGCCCGTCTTGAGGGCTTCACACTCACCGGCGGCACTGGCGCGAGTGTCAGTATCGGCGGCACGTCATACATCGTCGGTGGCGGGATCTATGCAGCCAACACCTCGCCCACGATCGTCAACTGCATCATCACCGGCAACACGGCACAGTTCGGCGGTGGTGTATTCAACAACAGCGCTTCGCCCACGTTCGAAAGTTGCATATTCCAGTCCAACACCGCCAACCCGTCATCAGGCGGAGCGGCATTCAACTTCTCCGGTGCTGCCCAATACATCGACACGAAGTTCGTCAACAACCATGCAGAAACCAGCGGCGGTGGCATGTCCAGTCAGGGTGCTGCACCGACGGTGATCAACTGCCAGTTCGTCGGCAACACTGCTGATGAAGATGGCGGCGCCGTGCGCAACATCCAGGGCTCTTCCGGCGAATTCATCAACTGCAGCTTTGAATCCAACACGGCCGGCAACAACGCCGGCGCAATGATCAACGTGGACAGCAGCAGCACGCTCGTGGGTGATTCGCTCTTCTGTGAAAACGCACCAAACAACATCGTGGGCAGCTTTAATAACGCAGGCGGCAATGAAACGCTGGATACATGCCCTTCCCCATGCGCGGGGTCATCTGATCTCAACTGTGACGGCACCGTGGATGTGTCGGACCTGCTGATCCTGCTGGCTGCATGGGGAAGCTGCGATGATGCAAGCAACTGCCCGGCTGACCTTGATGGCAACGGCGTGGTGGATGTTTCTGATCTGTTGATTCTGCTGGCCAACTGGGGCTGATCGCTCCTGCGGAGAGTCAATCGTTGCGGCCGGCTGAGAGCAGTTCGCTCGGTCGGCCGCGAACCACCGTCAATGCAGCGGGTGTCGCTGCAGCGATGGCCATGAACAGCAGCACGGCCCAGCCGATTCCCGTCGGCACGAATGGAACGCCAATGCTCACCTGCACACCAGCCAAGTCGCGATAGAACGTCGCGCCGACGAACGCGAGGTGCATGCCAAGCAGTGTTCCCGTTAGCGCGCCACCCACAGCCAGCAACACTGCCTCGCCGAAGATTAATCGTAATAGCAAATTGCGATGCCCGCCGGTGGCGCGCAACACACCATACTCAAACCGCCGGACGTGAATGTTCGCCGCAATGACATTGCCAACGCCGATGCACGCGAGCAGGAGTGCGGAAAATGCAATCGCGCTTTGCACATTGAGCAGTCCGCGCGCTACCTCGTTAATCATATCCATGATCCAGCGCCCGCTGCGAAAGCGCACACCAGGCGCTACTGCTCTGATGGCCTGCTCGGCTTCTTCATCACTGATGTCCGAGGCAAGGTTGATCTGCATCATGATGGCATCGTCGTTATCGAAGTGTTCCTTGACGGCGCGAATGTCCATGAACACGCTGGAAACGGAATACTCCATGTACGCGCTGCGCACGCCGAACATCTGCGTGACGATGTCCAGTCCACCAGCGCTGACTACGCCGACGATCTCAAACTCCTGCTCGTGTCCGCCGGTGCCCAGCGTCAGCCGGTCACCCAGACCAACATTGCGGGCCACGAGAAAGCGCTCAGCGACAAGTATGGCATCGCCTTCCTGCAGTCTGCTGATCGCATGCTCCTGTTCGCCCTGCAGGAACGTCACAGCGTTGATGGCAAAGAACACTTCCGGATCAAAGCCAATGCACGTCACGTTCGCCGGTGACAAGCCACGCACACCGAAAACCTGACGGTCAACCACGCGCACCGGAAGGTAACCGATCGGGCAGACTTCCTGTACAAACGGCAGGTTGGCAATCGCCTGTTGCTGCTCAATAGGGATGCCCGTGCGGCGGTAGGCGAAACCGTCGGCAAATTTGATCTGGCCGATCCAGTCATGCAGCAGCGCGTGCCCGCCCGCCCACGTGCTCACCAGCACCGATATGCCCACCATCAACGCACCTGCCGTGAACCCGTTGCGAAACGGAGTGGAGAGAACAGAGTTGCTCAGCATGCCTTGCGGCAGCCGCAGCGCCATGGCCAACGGCTTTCCCACCACGACAGCCACCAGCATCAGCAGCGGAACGGCGAGCATGAAATACCCCACGTGCACGAGCGGCAAACCGGCGTACACGTAACCGTAAAACCGCATCTCGACATCACCCGGCAACAGCAGTGCAAGCTGCACGCCGATCAACGCCAGCGCGATGACAGTGCAGATGATCACCGGCATCGCCCGCACGGGGCGTGCTTGGCGTGTCATCGCCTGCAGTGGTGTGACGGTGCTGGCCAGCCATGCCGGATACATTGCCCCCAGCAGTCCGGCCGCCATTGCTCCAATTGCAGCGAGCATCAGCCCACCGCCGTGTATCGCCAACCCGGTCCCCAGCGCGTCAGCAAACCACCATGCCAATGTCCCCGACAGCGCGAGACCGAGTGGAATTCCGATGGCCGCGCCAGCCAGGCCGACAATGACGCCCACCAGCATCTGTGATGCAAACAGTTGTCCGCGACTGGCGCCAACACTGCGCACCATCGCCATCTCTCGCTGGCGTTCTGTGACAGAGGTGGTCATGGCTGTCACGGCGATAAACGCTGCACTCATGAACGTCAGTACCGACGCGATGAGCACCCCCAGCCGACTGCTTCGAATGCGGCGATCAAACCCGCTGCGCACCATCTCCGCCGGCTCCAAGGCCACAGCGCGCGGCATGCGATCCCCATACTTCTCGCAAAACGCTTCAACATCCACACCCTCGTTGACGAGGATCATCATCGACGTGATCTCACCACGATGATGCGCTGCCTCGGCGAGCATGGTGCGATCCATACGAATGAGCGGTTGCTGGAGCATGGCGATGAGGCGCTGCCGGTCGTACATGCCAACAACGGTCAGTTCAATCGCGCCTCCGGCGCGCTCGACTGCGAGCACATCGCCGATCTTGATTCCCATGTCTTCGTGCGTGAGTGGGTCGATGAGGATTTCATTTGGCGATACGGGCATCCGACCTTCGATGAGCGTTGGAGTTGTGAAGTTCTGTTCGACTTCGAAGTCCAACCCGATCGCATTGATGGTTATGTAGTCCGAGTCACCGGGTGAGCGCTTCTCGCGGCCGGCCACATGTGTGAGACTCAGCGTCGCGCTCAAGCGTGCGGTGGCATGCTTGACCTCCGGCCAATCGTTGACTTCATCCAGCAGTGATTCGCGAAAACGGCCGTTGAACTGGTGAATCACTCGTGCATCTGCTGCACCGAGCACGCGGACCAAGCCGCGTTCCATGGAAACTTGCAAGGTGCTGATCGCGCACGACACCGCCACGACCAGTGCGGCTGAAAGCGACACGGCTGCGAGGATCAACGCGGTGCGGCCGCGCTTACCCGACAGGAAGTTGAGCGCGAGTTGCCAACTCGGCTGCATCATGGGTATCCACATCAAAGAAAGACTCGACTCGCCCGTCCCGAAGCACGAAAATCCGACGACAATGCGCCGCGGCAGACGGCTCGTGCGTGACCATCAGCACCGTCATGTCATGATCGTCCGCAAGCGAGCCGAGCAGACGCCACACCTGCTCACTGGTGGTCGAATCAAGATTCCCGGTCGGCTCATCGGCGAACAGGACAGCCGGCTCGAACATAAGTGCACGCGCGATCGCGATGCGCTGCTGTTCCCCGCCTGAAAGCGCATCGGGGCGGTGGTGCTCGCGTTGTGAGAGGCCCAGTACGCCAAGCAGTTCACGGGCCCGGTCGTTGCGTTCGCGTTTGCCCATGCCGTCGAGCATGGCTGGCAACGTGACGTTGTCCAGCGCGGAGAGCGTGGAGATGAGATTGAAGTTCTGAAACACAATGCCAATTTTATGTCGGCGAAACATCGTCAATTGCGCTTCGGTCATGACGTCCAATTGCGCACCGGCCACCTGAACCTGTCCCGTATCGGGCCGGTCCAACGCGGCGAGCAAATGCAGCAGCGTGGACTTGCCAGATCCAGACGGCCCCATGATGCCGTAGAACCCTGGCTCGTCGATGTCCAGGTCAACACCGCGCAGTGCCTGCACACGGCGTGCGCCCATGATGTACGTCTTGTGTACGTTGACGGCTCGAATGCTGCATACGCCTGCACGGTGTTGTCTGTTGTCAGCGGTTGTCATCGCAGAAGTTCACAACACGGCGCATCGCAGCGTCGCGCGAGATTACCCAACCGGGTATTTCTCGTCGTAGGCGGCCTGATCCAGCAACTCATCCAGTGGCGAGGTGTCGTCCGTCTTGATCTTCACCAGCCA
>PWVT01000031.1 GCA_003562195.1 Phycisphaeraceae bacterium
GACCGCCTTGATATCGGCGTTGGAAGAATCTGCCCAGCCGTTTCAGGCGACGCTCCGCAAGCTTCTTTCCGAGCATGCGGTCGATGCTCCGGCCATTGAATCACTGTTGGGTTCGTTTGCCGGTGCGCCGGTGGTGGTGATCGGCGAGGTCATCAAAGATACATATGTAATGTGCGATCGGCCGGACATTGCCGGCGAGGGACCAATGATGACCCTTCGTCCGCTGGAACATCGCAGTTACGATGGTGGGGCGGCCATTATCTGTCTGCATCTTGCAGCGATGGGGGCGCGGCCGATACTGGTGACCGGCTTGCCGCGCACTGCCGAAAGTCAGGCCATGCGGCAGCGATTGCATGACGCCGGAGTCTCGGTGCGGGCGCTTCATCTTGATCAACCCATGGTGGAAAAGCAGCGATTCCTGGTGGGTACAACGAAAATGATGAAGCTCGATCTCGGCGATGCGCTGACGATCGACGCCACGCAGCAGCACGAACTACTGGAACTGGCGAATGAGGCAGCAACGGGGTGTGCTGCCGCCATCGTGGCGGACTTCGGGCAGGGATTGCTCAGCTCGGCCACACTCAAACAGCTTTGCAGCACGCTGCGCAAGCAGGTCCCGGTGTTGGCCGGTGACGTGAGTGGCCGCAAGTCACGACTGCTTTCACTACGGCACATGGATCTGCTGTGTCCCAGTGAGGCGGAACTGCGTGAGGCGGTGCATGATTTTGACGGCGGATTGAGCACTGTCGTCACTCGCGTGTTGAAGCAGACTGACAGTGCCAACGCATTGATTACGCTCGGTGCAGAAGGAGCGATCGCCTTCGCCCGGCCTGAGGGAAGGGCCGGGCGAATTGGCGATTGGTCTGCCCGTTTGCAGGCCGAGCACGTGCCGGCATTCACGGCGCATGCGATCGATCAACTCGGCTGCGGCGATGCGCTGCTTGCAGCAGCCACCATGACGATGGCCAGCGGTGGGTCGCTTACGCTTGCTGCGATTCTTGGCAACATCGCAGCAGCCGCCCAGGCGGGCAAACTCGGCAACGCTGTGATTGGTGCGACTGAACTTCGTCTCGGGGCGACTCGGTTGAGTGCAGCTCAACTCAATTATGCACCAGAACCGCAAGCGACGGTGGTCGGACTGTGAAGAAGTCCTGGCGTCAGTCAACGCGATTGAGCTATGTCGTCCTGACGCACAATCGCCGCGAGGCATTGCTGCAGACGTTGCGTGTCCTGACGGATCACACGCCGCTTCCGGCTGAACAGTGGGAGGCCATCGTCGTTGACAACGCATCAACCGATGGCGCCGCAGACGCGGTGCGCCGTGCCTTCCCAAACATCAATGTTCTGCTTCGCCCACGCAATGAAGGCAGTCCCGCCCGCAACATTGGCGCACGTTGCGCCCGAGGCGAGGTGGTGATTTTTCTTGATGATGACAGCTATCCATGTGGTGATACCGTGCGGCAGTGCCTGGATTATTTCGATGCTCATTACCGAGTTGGTACCGTGGGCGGACCGGTTTACCTGCCCGATGGCAGCGAGGACGCTGCAGCGTTGCCAATCGTGATGCCGGCTTGTGCACTGTGTGTGCGGCGAGAGGCGTTCATGGCTGTCGGCGGGTTTTGCAGTGATTTTTTCCGACAGGCAGAAGAGTATGACCTGATCTTTCGCATGCTCGAAGCAGGGTGGGATGTTCGCCGGCTGCCGGGGCTGATCTTTCGGCACGAGAAGGTGGCCACCAGTCGCAACAGCGAACTGATTTATCAGATGGACCTGCAGAACAACCTCGTGCTTTCTGCCCGCTTTCTGCCGCGCCAACTGCGCAGCGCATATCGCCACGACTGGCTGCAACGCTACACGGCCCTGGCGCGGCATGCTGGTTGCGAGGATGCAGTGCGCAACGCCATTGCCAACGCACGGCAAGCCGCAATTCACGAAGCGCACAACGGCCGATTGACATTGGATGCTGCGTTGGTAGAGGTGATCTTCCAGCTTGCGCACCAGCAGCGGTGTGTCGCGCAATGGGCTGAGCAGAACCATATTCGTCGCGTCGTCATTGCCGATTACACGAAGAACTTATATGCCACGTGGCGGGCATGTCGTCTGGCGGGGCTGGAGATTGCGGCTGTGTGCGACAATCACCCGGCATACTCGGCCATGCAATATCGCGGCATTGACATCGTGACCGAAGCACGCGCCTCGCGTTGGCCGGTTGACGGCGTCGTCTTATCAAACATTAATCCGGCGAGGATTAATCAGCGGTTGGCTCAACTCCGTCACCGCTTTGGCGAATCAGTTCCGATCCTGCACTTGTGGGACCCGCCCGGCGGTGAGCATCATGTGAGCACGCCACAACAGGAACAGCACTGGCGGAATGATCAATACCCACGCTTGGCGGTGTAAAAATCCCGCTTCATACAGCGGCATGCACAGCAAGCACGCGATGGCGAAGATCACCACGCTGCGGCGCGACAGCGTCATCGCGGCGGGGCCCATGAACAGCGCGGCGTAGGCAGGGAAAACCAAACCATAGAACACGAGAAACCGCAGGTAGTTGTCCGTTGACATGGCCAGCGGGTCGATCACGAACGCACCCAGGAGTGCCACAGGCAGACCGATCAACGGCAGCAGCATGAGCAACCGGGTAGAAAGCCGCGGCATAGGACGCGGTGCATCGCCGGGCGGCCGGGTGCCCTCGCGCAAGTGAGCGCTGATCGTGAACACGGCTTGGGCCATGATGTGTCCCAGCACCAGCCACGTCAGGCCGTTCGTAAGAATGTCCCAGTACGCACACGTCAGGACGATCATGACGGCGAACGTCAGACCAAAGACACCGAAAGCGTGGCGACTGGGCGTGTGTTGCAAAGCACGATGAAACGTCAGATCGAAATACGGGCACAGCGCAAAGCCGAAGATCATCACCGGTGCCAGCCATAGCACATCAATCGTTGCATGCGCACCAGAGAAGCCGATCTCGCTCAGTGGTTGCACGCCGATGCTGGCAAACACCAGTAGCGAACCGGCGTACACCACAGCCGCTATGGCTGGCCAATATCGTGTGGGAACATCTGCAAGGACCTGGCCCAGCACGAGCACGACAAGCGGCGCCGACAACGCGACCCAGAGTGAATCCTCGCCCGCAGTGCCAGCTACGTGTTCGGGCATGAGCAGCCATAACACAAAGCCGAGGAAAAACACGTGGTACGTCACTGTGACCAGTGAAAACAGCCGCATGGCAGTTCGATGTTGCGCAATCAGCTCACGTGACCGCTCGCGCGATCGCAGGACGTATCCGAAGGCGGCACAGCCGATGATGTTGGGAATGGCAAATGCGAGAAAGCCCCACCAGCCATAACGGCCAAGGAGGATCACGGGGAGGAACATGCCGATACACCACGTCCACGAGCAGGCGCAGTACACGCCCCAGCCCGTCGTCGCCACAATGGGGTGTCGGTGGATCATCCGCCCCCGGACGCACTGACGCGCCCAAGGCGCACATCATCCAGCCATTCGAGCAGTTGCTCCGCTGAGTGGTAGCCCATGGAGCGGCTGACTTCAGTCCCACCGCGATACGCAATGAACGTGGGCATGGATCGCACCCGAAGATCGCGGGCAATGTCGCTTTCCTCATCGACATCCAGTTTGTACGCCATGCCATGTGACTCGAACCATTCCGCCACAGCCGGGGCTTGCCACGTTGTGCGTTCCATGTGCTGGCAGGGGACGCACCATACCGCGGTGGCATACACCAGAAGCACAGCATCATCGCGGCTGGCGGCAGTGTGAGTCTCCCTGTAACTCAGATGCGACCAAAAGCCCTCAGCCGGTTCGATCGGTTGAACAGACACTTCGTTGCACGCAACGAGCGTCAGTGTCAATAGCAGAATGCAAACACCGTGGAGACGAAGCATTGTGCTGGCATTGTATCCAAAGAATTGGTTAGTCGGTTGCAGACTTTCGGTGCCGCCGGCTTCGTTGGCGTATGTGCGACTTCGGCGTGCAGTGGAATGTGATGCTGCATCGTCCCACGCGAAGCTCGCGGCCGTTCTTCTTGAGCTGCTGGCGGATTTCCAACTCCAGGTCAATATTGAACTCACCACCGGCCTTGATCTTTTCCTGCACGTCTTCGGTGTTCACGATGTGATACACCGCAGGTCCCATGCAGGGGCGGAGGAAGCGGTAGTTCATTTCCTTGCACACAACGATATAATCGCTGCCGCATTCCGAGAACAGGTACATGCCCGCAGCCACTTCGGAGTTACCCAGCAGGGCCGCCCCGGCCATGGCGTTATACCAGTTTCGGTTGATGCGTTTAAACGGCAGTACGGCGCTGAAGGTCTTGGAATCCAGCCGCTTCATCGTGATGCCGGAGCGAAAGGCGTATGGCAGCCAGATGAGCGAGCACACTTTATGCCAGAAGTTGTTGCGTGTGCTCAGCCGGCTGATGAACGCTTCCAGCCGCTGATACATCGTCAGCCGCGGCTGCTGCGCAGCGGGATGGTTGGGATGGCTCTCGGTCTGGGCCAGTTGAGCTTTTGCGCTTGAGACGCTTGTCACATTCGATCCTCGCACCGTCTGCTTTGTCTTTCTCCACCGTCGCCGTTTCAGGGGTCGCTGCGTGGTCACAGTCTTATCATGGTAGCCCTCGCGGCGTGTGGTTCCAGAGCCGGCTGGCGGGATGAGGTATGGTACTGACCACGCCACGTGATGCGAGGGTTTTTCGTGGAAGTCGCAACAGTTTCCATCGATTGAGATACGTCCATGTCGCAACACAACACCGAACGCACACAGTGCATCGCTCTATGCAGTTGGAGTGTCCAGCCGCTGAACCCGCAGGAACTGCTTGAAGCGATCGACCAGGTCGGCGTGTCAGGTGTCTCGCTCGCGCTCAGCCCGCTTGCTGACCAACCGGAGATCTGGGCCGATGCTCCACAACGCCTGCGTGATGCCAGTATTGAACTCGTCAGCGGGATGATGGCCACGCGCGGCGAGGATTACGCCACGCTGGACTCTATCGCGAGAACCGGTGGGCTTCGCCCAGACGCCACTTGGCCTGACAATCTCAACCACGCCCGGCAGATCGCCGCCATTGCTGCCGATGCCAAAATTCCACTGGTGACGTTCCATGCAGGATTTTTTCCGGACCAGGCGAATGCCCCGGAGCGGGCGACCATTCTGGAGCGGATCGCGCGGATCGTGGATCTCTTTGCCGATCATGGCGTGAATGTCGCCCTCGAAACCGGTCAGGAGCGGGCAGAAACGCTCCTTGACGTGTTGGATGAACTGGATCGGCCGACGCTCGGCGTCAATTTCGACCCTGCGAATATGATCCTCTATGGCATGGGCGACCCGGTTGAGGCACTGCGAGAACTTGGGCCGCACGTCATGCAGGTACATATCAAGGATGCGATTGCCAGCGATGCCCCCGGCCAGTGGGGGCTTGAGGTGCCGGTCGGTGAGGGGCAGGTCGATTGGGTTGGGTTTTTTCAGGTGCTGCCTGCGCTGCCTCGAACGGTGGATCTAGTCATCGAGCGAGAGGCAGGCCACCACAGGATCAAGGACATGAAGCGAGCCAAAACCCTGCTGTCAGAACTCGCGATGCCTGCAACTTAGCAAAAAAAGAAGCACTTTTCTCTTGTGATGGTGGTGGATTCTCGGTATAAACAGAGTTAGAAAAAGAGTGCGACCTCGGTCGCTGAGAAGGAATACTGAAAATCAGAAGAGGAGAAATAACATGTTCAATGGCATGAAAACAGCACTGCTTGGCATGACCGCAGCGCTTGGTATGACTGCTGTTGCCGCTGGTGACTACTTGATGGTCACTGGTTCCAACAGTCTTACCGGCAATCGTTCCGTGGCTCTGTTCGATCCGTACAGCGGTGCGCTGATCGACGACAACTACATCACCATGGGCACCAGTGGCATCCATAAGCACGCCCTGCAGGTCGGCAATGAGATCTGGGTGTCCGAACAAGCCGCCGGCATCGTTCGTCGATACTCGCTCGGCGGAAGTTTCCTCGGTCAGATTGATGAAGGCAACGTCGGTCAGAATCTCGCGAATATCCGCGGCATGGGCATTGTCGATGGCTCGGTGTTTGTCACACACAATGGCACAACAGGCGGTGCTGTCGGTGCAGCGCTGATTCAGTACGACATGAACGGCAATTGGATCGCCAACCATACCGTCGATGCCAGTCCCTTTAGCGTGCTTGATTACAACGGCCAGATGCTCGTCGGGCACCAGAGCGGCTCGCTGGATATCCAAGCGTACGATTACAACGTCAACCAGCTCAACCCCTTCCACGTTGGTGACATTAGCTGGGTGCAGCAAATGTCCATCAACGCTGCGGGCAACGTGCTGGCTGCAGGTTGGTCATCCAACGGCATCTACGAGTATGACTCCGATGGCAACCAGGTCGGCGTGATTGCCGCTGATTCACCGCGCGGCGTGTGGGAACTCGGCAACGGCAACATCATGTGGTCCAGTGCCGCTGGTGTGCAGATCTACGATGTGAACACCGGAATGAACACCACCGTCCTGGGCAACTTCAACGGGCAGTACATCGACTCGCTGGTCATCCCCGCCCCGGGTGCTCTGGCGCTGCTCGGTTTGGCCGGGCTGGTCGGTACCCGACGCCGTCGAAGCTGATTGAGTATTTCTCCGAAACAAGCACGACGCCGGCCATTGGCCGGCGTCGTTTCGTTTTGGGTGGTCATTCGCTATCGCGCGACACGAAAGCTTGCTCACTCTGCGGCTGCAGCGAGTACATCCAGGGGTGCGGGCGCGCCGGTCCAGAGTTCAAACTGCATGGCCGCCTGACGCTGGAACATGTCAACGCCGGTCACCACGCGTGCCCCGCGGCTTTCCGCCTCAGCGATCAACGGTGTGCGCTGCGGGGTGTACACCGTGTCAAACACCGTCATTGAGTAATCCAGCTCGATGGCCTCGCCGTCCGCAAGCTGCAGTGGCAGCCCGTCGGGGTCCGGCCCGCCTGCCATGCCCACCGGTGTGCAATTGATGATGACATCCGAGGTGCTGCCAGCAGCTTCGCGCACGCCCAGTTCCTTCATCAGCCGCTCGGCCTTGTTCATATCGCGGTTCACCACGCGAACGTTCGCACCTGCATCCGTCAGTCCGACCACGACGGCCCGCGCTGCCCCGCCCGCGCCGAGTACCGTGACAGTTGTATCACGTAGCGATGAACGGTCAATGCGCATGGCGTTGGCCAGCGCCTCAATTGCTGCGGGGCAATCGGTATTGGTGCAGGAAAGTTCACCGGCATCGCCAACCACCAGTGTGTTGGCTGCGCCGATACGATCAGCCAGCGCATCTACCTCGCCGCCACGTTCACGCACGAAACGCAGTAGATTCTCTTTGTGCGGGATGGTCACCGCAGCTCCACGGAAATCTAGATGAGGATGATCGATCAACTCACCCACGGTTGCCTTGAAGTGCTCGTACTCTGGCGGCACCGGCAGGGGAAGAAACACACCGTTGTGATTGACAGCGCTGAACCCGGCATTGTGAATCATCGGGCTGCGCGACTGCGCGACCGGCCACCCGATGACACCGTAGGTCTTCGTATCTCGATCGATCACATCGAACCGGAAAATATCCCGAAGCTGCGAGATGGTCGTCTGTCCCGGTGCGGTCGCGTTGTCGGTTGAGTCGGTGGTAAACGTCAGCAAGCCCCCGAACTTTGGTGCAATGGCGCGGCTCATCAAGCCGAACGGTCCCATACAAATCGCAATGGTCGGCTTGCGACGATTGAGGAGCAGATCAAATGCCTCCAGATTGTCACGGACCGATCGCGCTCGCCATGCCACTTTGATGACTGAACATTCCGGTGCAGTGGTCATCTGCTCAATGCGCTGCAGCAGATCCGATGGCCGCCGGTCAAAATCGTGGCTGGAAAGAATCAGACCTGTACGACCACTTTCCACGGCCTTGCCCATTGCTGCACGCCAGCGGCTGGATCGTTTGAATGCTGCAAGCTCAACATCCAGATAGCGAGGCGGGTGCTCCGCCTGAGCCATGGCGGTGTAGAGTTCCAGTCGATCGGCATCGTCGCCTTCATACATACCTCCCTCGCTGGTGGATCGGCAAGTGACAATGCACGGTGCCGGACTGTCTGCCACGAGTTTGGTGATGATGGCCACATTCTCGGGCTGCTCCGCAAGAGAATCGACACGCCATTCAATCAACCTGGCTCCGGCAGCCACGGCCTGCTCGGCACGTCGCAACGCCGAGGGCATTTCGTCGCGGGAACTGATGAAGATCGAGAGTGCAAGAAGCGTCATGCCGGGCATCGTAGGGGAGCACGCTTGTCGCTACCATAGCACCATGTCCGAGATGAATGTTGAACAGGCCTACGCCTTTCTGCGAGGTCACACCACGGGTGACCTGCGTTTTGATGAACATCTGCGGCCGATCAAGTATGTCATTGCATCCGATGGCCGAATTGTCGCCCCGGTGATGGAGTCAATGCTGCAGTCGTTTGATACGGTGCTGTTTATTCCCGAATGTGTTGAAGATTCGCTTGAAGTGCAGGTGACACTTGAACGATTCGAAGAGCGTTCACGTGAAGGAGTTGTCGCTGATCGCTGGCGGATTTATCACGGAGAGCCGCAGGATGTGCGATGGGCCTGGCTGGATATCGATGGGGCGCGGCATGGGCGGATGGTGTTCGACAGCGAAGCGCTGGTGAGAGGCAACGAACTGGCGAAGGACGAGGCGCGCATCTGCAGGCATATGAACGAGGATCACGCGGACGATCTGCGCGCGCTGTGCTTGCACCATGCTCAGGTTGAAATCGAATCGCCGGTGATGGTGGGTATTGATCCGTTGGGGATTGACGTGCGCGGCCGATTCGATGTCTTTCGCGTCGCAGCAACAGAGCCGATGCACAGTGCAGAGGATGCCCGCCGCGTATTGACGGCGATGACACACGATGTGCGCGATGCAGAGTAGATCCCACAAGCAATGGCAGGCCCAGTGGTAAGAGCGGGCGAGTGCGAGTACTGGTTGCGACGCGTCGTGGTACAGTGTTCTTATGTCCACCAAGAAGCTACCCGTCATCGCTCACGCAGAGTTTGCCAAGCGCCGCGATGCGCTTCGTCGTAAGCTCAAGAACGCCGTTGGCGTGGTGTTTGCTGGCGAATATGATTCGCATTCGGATACACCATTCGAGCCGCACCCACATTTTGTGTACCTCACCGGCGTGACAGATGAGCCGGGCGCGGTAGTCGTGCTTGACCCGCTCAGCCCAGTCAAAGCGCGACAAGACATGCTGTTTCTGCGGCCGCTGAATCCTGAAGTTGAAAAGTGGGATGGATACCGCCTGGAAATCGGCAAGCAATTGCGCGACCGTGTTGGCTTTAAGGCCGTGTTCCGGCTTGGACAGTTACCACGGTTTCTTGGAGAGGCAGCACGTCGAGCCGGTACGTGCGCGTGCCTGCATCCGCTGGCACAGTATGACCAGCCGGTTTCGCCCGATCTTGGCATATTTCAAAAACTCGCTGAACGCATTCCCGGCCTGAGCATTGTCGATCAAAGCGAAACGATTGCATCGATGCGCGCCGTCAAGAGTTCTGCCGAAGTAGCGATGATCCAAAAGGCGGTGGATGTCACCGCACGTGGGTTCGACACCGTGATCCGCTCGATCAGCCCGGGGATGAATGAGTTCGCAGTACAGGAGACGATTGAGCATGCGTTTCGCGCGAACGGAGCGCGACAGACATCGTTTTCCACCATTGCCGGGAGCGGGGTCAATTCCACAGTCTTGCACTACCGCGCCAATGACCAGCAACTCGAAGATGGCGAGTTGGTCCTCATCGATGCCGGCGCGGTATACGGCGGGTACCGCGGCGACATTACGCGAACGTATCCTGTCAACGGTACATTCACCGATCGCCAGCGGGAAATCTATGAGATCGTTCTTCGCGCTGAGGAGGCCGCAATCAAAGCAGCCAAGCCAGGCATGCGCATGGCTGAACTCGACAAGGTCGCGCGTGACATCATCAACAAGGCGGGTTACGGCGATTCGTTTATTCACGGCCTGGGGCATCATCTCGGCCTTGAAACGCATGATGTCACCCCCGACGAGCCGCTCAAGGCCGGGGCGGTCATCACAATCGAGCCGGGCATTTATCTGCCGGATGAGAAGATCGGCGTGCGTATTGAGGACGATGTACTCATCACATCGCGTGGCTCGAGGAATCTCTCGAAGGCCATTCCAAAGCGCGTTACAGACATCGAGCGGATCATGGCGGGCAAGTGAGCGCTACGTCGCTCGCGCAAGGCCGACATAAAACGTCTTGCCATCACCATCGGGCGTGAACACCACGCGGTCGCCCGGCTTCACGCCGTGCCGCTGAAACCAATCGCCCCAAATGCGGGTGCGCAACAGTTTGCGCGGCTTGACGATATCGGTCTGCACCGTCGGGCCGTCGTGCAGGACGAGTGTCATCGGCTTCGCTGCGGTTTCTCGGGTCGCGCCGCCGTGCGTCCATGCAGGGAATCGTTTCAGCACTTTGGTGACGTACAGGGAATTGTTGCGCAGATTGCCCGGAGTCACTTCGATGGAAAACGAACGCTCCACTGGCTGCGGCCTGCGCCACGGCGGCTCTTCGTGAAATGTCATCCACGCGGCGCCTTGCAACGGACGGATGGCAGGGCCTGTGTCGATCGGCTGAACATCGCGCAGCCAGATGAGCGTGATGTAACGGCTGTGGAGTTTTTCCTGCCAGACTTCCTCGGTCCCGCAAATCATGCTGTTGTAATCGCGGCAGATCTCGCGCACGCGTTTGGGCGTGAGGTCGCACTCGAACAGGACATGATCCGCCACAGCCACACCGCGGTACGGCCCGGCGGATTGCTTGAGATAGATGCGATCTCCCGGCTCAATCGCCTGGTACGGCGCACGGGCCTGGCGCGTCATCCGGCACTCGACGGTCTTTTCTCCGGCGAGAACCAGATCGAGGTACGGCTTGAGCAGTACAGCGATGTGAATCATAACCCGCGCAACAGCATACCCCACACAGCCATCGCTGCGCCACTGACCGGCATCAACCCTACTGGTGTTTTGACTCGGCTGGCCCGTGAAGCAGTTGGCGCAGCGCGTCACCGGGGTGTTCCTGACGCATCAGATGTTCACCGACAAGCACGATGTTCACCCCTTCCTTGCGCAGCCGTGTCAGATCGTCCGGCGAGGTGATGCCGGACTCGCTCACCAGCACGCGTTTGTCCTCCACCATTTCCGCCAGTCGGAACGTATGCGCCAAGTCGGTGGTCATCGTTTTCAGATCACGGTTATTGATGCCAAGCAGTGAATAACCCGAGTGGGGAAAACCGATATGCCGCCGCACGCGCAGCAAGCTCTCGACCGCGTGCACCTCCACGAGCGTGGTCATGCCCAGCCGTTGGGCGAGGATCATCAGATCCATCAGCACACCTTCCGGCAGGACTTCCGCGATCAGCAGGATCGCATCGGCGTTGGCTGCCCGCGCTTCCCATATCTGGTACTCATCGACGATAAAGTCTTTACGCAATACCGGTAGCGAGATTGCATCACGAATCTGTTGGATGTAGCCAAGATGTCCGCCGAAGTGTTCTTCGTCGGTGAGACATGAGATCGCAGCCGCACCCGCCGCTTCGTATTGCCGGGCAATCGCCACCGGGTCAAAGTCCTCGCGGATCACACCGGCTGACGGGCTTTGGCGCTTGATCTCCGCGATGACGCGCGTTTGGTTTCGCTGATGCTCATCGACGACGGCGGCGAAAAAATTGCGCGGCGGCTCCACCTGTGCCACCACCTGCTGAAGCGTCTCCAGTGGCGTGGTCACTTTGGCCTTGGCCACCTCCACGCGCTTGCGGGCGATGATTGTCTCAAGCGTGTCCGGCTGGGAAGTCATAAGCGTGATGCGGGTAGGGATTGGGCGACAAAGTGTGAAGTGTACCCGGCCATTGCAGGATGCGGCTACGATTCGCTCCGTGAACCTCACCTGGCCATCCTTCTGGGAACTTGTGCTGCTTGCCGCAGGAGCGGCCGTACTTTTCCTGACCCTTCGCAACGGCTGGTATCGGATCGACAGCGTGCCACGCAGACCAGCCCTCGCCAGCACCTCGATACTTGCCACACTCGCCCTGGCCATGCTGCTTGCTGCTCCTGTCGGGTATACCGCAAGCCAGCACCTGTTCAGTATCACCCTGCCGCCGCCTGATGGCGAAACAGTGTCTCTGGAGCAAGCCACGAAGCTCATGCTTGGTGCGGCAGCAATGCAATTCGTTGTTCTCGTGCTGTATGTCTACCTGCTCATGCAGTCTCGCCCGCCGTCGATCGACACACGCACCGGTCCGCTCAAGGCGATCGGCTTCGGTGTCGTGGTATTGCTTCTTGTGTGGCCGATTGTCAATCTATTCAGTTGGCTCGCCATGCAGGTTGCTGATCTGCTCAGAGACACTCCGGTGGATGTTATCGCCCACTCCACCCTCGCCATGCTCGTCGATGCCAGCCCCGACATCTGGTTCATCAGCATGATTCTGCTGGCGGTTGTTGCAGCCCCGCTTCTTGAAGAAGTGCTCTACCGCGGGATCGTGCAGGAGCTGCTCGGCCGCATGGGCATGGGCTGCTGGAGCGCGATCATCCTCACCAGCATCATCTTCACCCTCATGCACGCCGGCGCCGTCCCGCCGTGGGCGTGGGTCGCGCTGTTCGTGCTGTCACTCGGCTTCGGCTGGGCGTATGAAAAGACCGGCCGACTCACCACACCGATCGTCATGCACATGCTGTTCAATGCCGGCAACATAGCCATAGCGATGCTGCTGCATTGACCGCCATTCGCGGCAGGCACCCGCCGCAACTTGGTACAGTATCCCGCCATGACGACCAAGCCCCGCATTCTCACCGGCGATACGCCCACCGGCCAGCTTCACCTCGGCCACTACGTCGGCTCCGTCAAACGACGCGTCGAACTGCAGGACAGCCACGAGTGCTATTTCATCCTTGCGAACATTCACGCCTACACCACGCGTGTGGACAAGTCCGATGAAATTCGACGCGACTCCTTGGAAATCGTCCGCGACTATCTCGCGATGGGCATCGACCCCAAGAAGGCCGTCATCTTCCTGCAAACGGAAGTGCCGGCCATCTTCGAGTTGACCTTTCTCTTCGCCATGCTTTTGCCATTCAACCGCGTGATGCGCAATCCAACACTCAAGGATGAGATCAAAGTGAAAGGCCTCGGCGAGAACTACTCCTTCGGTTTCCCGCTCTATGCCGTTGGCCAGACTGCAGACATCCTGGCCTTCCGCGCGCACTCCGTGCCCGTCGGTGAAGACCAGGTCCCGCATCTGGAACTCACCCGCGAAGTGGCGCGAAAGTTCAACCAGTTGTTCTGCAATGTTGATGAACATGCTGACGATGCGGATCACGAGAAACTCGGCGGGGTCTTTCCCGTTCCCGTGGCGGATGTCGGCAAGGTCGGCCGCCTCATCGGCACCGATGGCGTGAACAAAATGAGCAAGTCGCTCAATAACGCAATTTTCATCTCCGATACGCCCAAGCAGGTCAAGAAGAAGCTCGGCCAGCTCTACACCGGCCGTCAGAGCATGACTGAACCCGGCGATATTCACAACGCACTGTTTCAGTATGTTCGCACCTTCATTCCCGATGAAGCCCGTGTTGCGGAACTGGAACGTGCGTATGCCGCAGGCGACAACATCGGCGACGGGCACATCAAGGTCGAAGTCGCTCAGGCCATCAGCGAACTGCTAGCCCCCATGCAGGAACGCCGCAAACAGTTCGAAGATGATGACGACACGATCATCGACATTCTCAAAGACGGCTGTGCCCGCGCAAACGCCTTGACGGAACAGACACTCGCGATGGCGAAAGACGCCGCCGGATACGGTTTCTTCAAACGCGCACTTTGCTACGAGTAAAGTCGATAGCCGCGCTGCGAATACCCTCCCACACGCCGGGTACACCGCGCACTTGCACTTCACACGCCCCAGAAGGGGGCGCGGAAGCCGGCTGGCGGAAGCGGGCCGCGCTGTGCCAGCATTCGGCTTGTCGCCGCCAGTTGATCGCTGTTGCCATAGCCCGGCCACACACGGCCCATCGGCGTGTTGCGATGCTGATACGTCTGGCTGAGCGTGTGCGGCGAGACCAGAAAGCACGGCAGTGCCGAGCCGGTCTCACACAACAGGTCGTAATTGATCCACCACGCTGCGCGCTTGGCATTCCACGGGATGCCGCGCCGATAACGAACGACCCACTGCGCGAGCGGTGGGGCGGTGCACGTTCCCGGATCACGTTTCCACGGGGCTTGAGCCGTGGATTTCGGTCCGAGGTCACCGCACTCAATCACTTCTGCCGGTCGGCTGACAGCCAGGCACTCCAGCTCGCGCACACTGCTTGCGTACCGCCCTTCGCTCAGCCGCGCGATCGCCCGCACCTGTTCAGCCGGAACCATGACATACCACGCAAACGCCTCGTCGCGGGCCAGTTCGATGACGGTTTCCAGAATCTTCCGAGCGCCCGGCCGCAGGTCTGCGAGCTCCTCCCAGTCCCACAGCGCGCTGCGCAGGCGATAGTAGATCTCATGCACGCGCTGTGATGTCATTTCCCTCGCCACCGCGCGGCGCTGCCAGTTGGCTGGATGCGAAGGATCATCATTCATCCGCTGCAGCAGCCGCTCGATGCCGGCCTGGTCACGACGGTTCGGCGAAGGCGGGGCCGGCCAGTCGTGCGGCACGGGTTCAAGCGAATTGGCGAGATCGACCAACCCCATGCGCGCTCGAGCCACTGCATCGGCCAGTCGGGTTTGTTCAATGTCCCGGCGGGCATTGAGAAAGTGTTGCATCGTGCCCATGTGTACCTCCTCTATACAGGGGCGAACGGCAACGCTGGCGCGCGCACACGCGCACACAAATGACGCAAACACTGCGATGACAGGACGAAAAAATTTAAAAAAGTTCGTTTTTCCGCTCGCCCCAATGCGCATCGGCGCGCGCAAACACACAAAGCCGCGACCACCGGTCGCGGCTTTATGTATGAGGTTGTCATCGGGGGCGCATGATGTGCCAAAAACGGCGCGAGATTTCCTTGCATCGCC
>PWVT01000008.1 GCA_003562195.1 Phycisphaeraceae bacterium
CTTTGGGTTGGATTCCAGCAACGACACACCGCCGCTTACGCTTGAGCAGGTTGGCCAGATCATCGGCGTGACCAAGGAGCGTGTCCGTCAGATTCAGAACAAGGCGCTTGAGAAGATTCGTGCTGTGCTGGATGAATCGGTCGCCGAGGCCGCTATCCAGGCCATGGTAGAATCACACAAGCCCTCGCGGAACTAAGCGGTATTCAGATCTACATCAAGACCCGGCCTGCATTGCAGGGCCGGGTTTTTAATGCGCGTTGGCTCCGTCGCTCGCTTCAGCCAGCGGCCAATGCGGCTGGCCTGTGAAGGCAGAAAGAAAAACAGACTTCGGTGACCGCCCAGATGCGTCAACCGGTCCGGTGAACCAAGTCGTTCGGCCAACCTTCGCGCATTGCTCGCGGGTATCCAGCTATCGTGCGTGGCCCACACATGCAGCACCGGCAGGTGTGACAAGTGATCGGCGAGGTGGTAGGGGTCGAGTCGGCTGTGTTGCAGATATGCTTCGCTCAGTCGCGTGAGCATCTCACTATCGATCCGTTCATCGCCGCATCGGAGCCGGATGCCGCCGTCGGTGAAGGTGCTTTTCGCCCCGATGCTGAGGATGTCGCACCCGCCTCCAATGAGCACCACCGCCTCAACGCGATCGTTCAGATACTCCGCCGCAGCGGGCGCTGCCAGTGAACCGGCACTGAAGCCAATGATTGCGGCCGGCGCATCAGCAAACTGCGGATGTGTCGCACCAAACAGAGCCAATGCCGCCTCCGCCGCGTAGGCGTTTTCAGCCAGTTTCTCGTCGATGGCCTCGGCGATCTCACGGGCTACAGGAGCCACGTCGTCATCACTACACACTTGAAACGAACCGCGCGTTGCGTCAGCGACCGCTCGCGAAAGACGCGTTAAATCGCGCTGAAGTTCCCGTTCCTTGATGCTCAATTCAGCTTCCACGTCAGCATCGGTTGCATTCACGCGTTGCGACGTGACTGTTTGAAGCTCGGCCATCACGTCAGCACGAAGCTGCTTGAGTTCGGTTGTGCTCTTTGAGTGCGGCGGCGGTGGTGGCGTGATGCTCGACTCTGTGGAAACACTGAGCACCACCCAGCCGCGATCGCGCAGTGTATCGAGCACCCGTCGCTCGTAATCGTTGCCGTAGAGCGCGGTGAAATGAAGAAGAATGCCGCGAACATCGGCCTCGATGTCCAGCGGTATGTGCATCTGCACGCCGCGCGTCAGCGCGACACGCCTCGCGGTACGCGTGATCGTGATCCCCGGTGCAAAGTATTCGAGCATCCGGTCGCTCGCGTCCGGGCCTTTGTCCAGTTCCGCCATGTTTTCAATGAAGCGGGGTGATTGAGTTGCATGGCTGCTCAGAAATGAAGCGTTGGGCGTAAAACCATACAACTGCTCATCCCAGCTTTGGAACATTGATTGACCATAGTCGGTGTACAGTCTCGCTACGCCGCGCTCCGTAAGGACGTTTGCATGGACGATATAATCCGGCCTTTCACTGACGCGCAGCGCATACTCCGGGTTCACTTCTTCAAGCTCGATCCCCGGCTTTAGTGCGTAGCGGAAGATTCGATTCGGCGTGTCCTCGTGAAAACTGCGCACCGCGTCCACATCGCGAGCCGGCCAATGCTCGCTGTGCAACGACGCACGCGCTGCCACATCATGCTGACCGGCACTGTATGTAAAGCAGCCGGCCAATTGGCTGCTGATCAGTCCCGATGCGATAAGCATCCCCAGTGTTCTCATGGCTCCCCTTTCCCGCGCAGAATCAATCCGTACCTACTCAGAGAGTTCGTAAAACGAACCGGACTTTCTCAATTTCCCTTGCTTCACAAGCTCATCCCAAACGGCCTGACGATACTCGCGCGGTGCCATGATCGCGATCGTCTGTGATGCTTTGCCCCCGCTGAGCGGGCTGCGGCCGAGCTTGGATTCATCATCCAATCGCTTGAGCTTCAGGCGTTTGCGAAACGCCTTCATCGCCTTTTTACATTCCTCAGCTGTCGCCGGAGACGTATCCTCCGGCGGGGGGATGTAGGTCCGATCCGGCCGAGGCGGTGAGTTTGGTCGCAACGAGCCGGGCTGGACTATCGGGCCGTCCTCACCTTCCTCAGCGTCCTGCGTGGAGGCGCGAGCTGCGGCGCTGAGGGAACTGACCAGCTTGGCCAGTTCCGAAACATCTCGACTTGCGAGCACTTTGGCCACGCGCGGATCATCAGGGGCCAACTTGACCAGCGCTGTGCGCGCGCTGTCCCAGAGTTTCTTGACGCCCTTGCCGCCCTCGGCGACATAAAGATCCGACACCACTTCGCTCAATCGTTGCAGCGCGATGGTGTCCTTATGGTCGTGCGCCCGTCGGATGATGCCCTGTTGATACTTTGAGTGTACCTGCTTGCCAGCCATGCGGTTGGTCTCCTCTCACTGCATCGTAGCGTGTCCGTGAGAGTACTGCCTATGGGCTTGCGCTTTGCGACTTCCATTCCGCTCTGCGTGCAAACGCAGTTTACCTGCGGGAGGTCGTCGAGGCATCGGTGAGTGATTGGCGAGTCGTGGCGACGAAATAGTCCAGCCGACCGATCTGCGCTCTTGCCTGCGCTGCGGCAGATCGTGTGTCGAAGCGGCCGAACTGCACGAGGTACAATGTCCGGCCGCGCGCATCACGCGTGGGAATGATCCGCACCGGCCCAAGCCCTTCGCCGGCTATCACGCGCTCTGCGTCCTCAGCAGCTTCTGCTGCACGGCGTTGATCCTGAAACGCGCCGACTTGCAGGGAGAATCCACTGCTGCTTGCCGAGGCCCATTGTGTGGCGCTTTGCGAGCCGCCGCCAGCCAGCGTGGCATAGCGCTCCGCCTGCTGGGCATCGCCTGCATTGAGGCCGGATGCCGCCTCACGAAACAGTCGCACGGCTTCGTCGTTGCGATTCTGATCCATGCGCACTTGGCCGAGCATCGCCTTGGCGTTCGCAGCGACCTGTGCTTCGCTTGAACGGCTTGCAGCGGATAATCGCAGTTCAGCTTCATCAATATCGCCGAGCAGGTATGCACTGAGGCCGGCCAGATAGGTGGCTTCGTCTCTCCGTTGCCCCGATGATTGGCGCATGGCGCGGACCGCGTGATCGTGCGACGTGCTATAACGGTGGCTTTGGAAGGCAGCCAAAGCACGATCATAACTACCCGTGGTTTGCGTTGTTGCACAGCCGGGCAGGAACGTCAGCAAGAGCATGCAGCAAACAGCAAATGCTGCCATGGGAGCCAGGAAGGTGCACAAGGCGCACCGGAGAGAATTTGAAGTGGGTCTTGGCGACATTTCGTGAAGATCGTATCGTACTCAAGCGGCCTCGTTCGCCAATTTTCCTTGAATCAGAAAGGAACCCACCCGTGCGCACGCTCACGCCCGTTCTCAAGAACCTCATTTTCGGCCCCACCAAGGTCTGCATCGTCGATGACCAGCGTCAGTGGAAGGCCTACGAACTGCTCATGGGTGGCTTCCACCTCGCCAAGGCCATCAAAAACGCCACCGACAAGCAGCAGGTCGGCATCATGCTCCCAACTTCCGGCCTGTTCCCGCTGGCGCTGATCGCCACGTGGATGCTCGGCAAGACGGCTGTGCCGCTGAACTATTTGCTCAAACGCGATGACCTTGAGTATGTCGTCAACGACGCTGGCGTGGATGTCGTCGTCACCGTCACGCCCATGCTCGAGATGTTCGGCGAGATGCCCAAAGGCGTGAAGGAGATGAAGCTTGACGAGATGAAAAGCCAGTTCAAGGGCTTGCCCCCGGTTCGCTGGCCCGTGAGCAAGCCCGATGATCACACGGCCGTGCTGCTGTACACCTCCGGCACATCCGGCAAACCCAAGGGCGTCATGCTGACGGTCAACAACCTTGCTTCCAACGTGCGCCAGTGTGTGCGCTTTGCAAGGTTCACCAAGCGCGACAAAGTGCTCGGCGTGCTGCCGCAGTTTCACAGCTTCGGCCTGACCGTACTCACAATGCTGCCGCTGACCGTCGGCTGCCCGGTCATCTACACCGCGCGGTTCAACCCCAAGAAGATTCTCGAACTGATGCGCACGCATCGGCCCACCGCGTTCGTCGGCATCCCATCCATGTACAACGCGCTGCTGAACGCCAAGAGCGCGCA
>PWVT01000232.1 GCA_003562195.1 Phycisphaeraceae bacterium
CGGCTCGATTGCCGCGTGTGCTCGGCAGGGCGTTCCAGCCGTTGCAGAACGGCGTGCTTCAGTCCTATGCCGTGACTATGGCCGGCGGTGTGGCGTTGCTGGCCTTGCTCGTGGTTCTGCTGCCGAGCATTGTTGAGTGGTTCAACGGTTGGATGAACGGAGGTGTCGGCTGATGCTTCCCGGACTTTTACTGCTCATTCCGCTCATCGGTGGTCTTGCAATTGTTCTGGCACCCGCGAAGCAGGCGAAGTGGATCGCGCTACTGACGTCGCTGGTGACGTTTGTGTACAGCGCGGTCTTGGCGGTTGTTTTTGATCAATGGGGACAGGCGGGCTTTGCGCTTGAGGCGACGATTCCATGGGTGGAGCGGTTCGGCATCACGCTTGCGATGGGGGCCGACTCCGTCGCCATGCTTCTGATTCTATTGAGTACGTTCCTCATGCCGCTGTGCGTCTGGGGTTCGTTCACTGCGATCCAGGAGCGTTTGCGAGAGTATTACGGCTGGCTGATGGTGCTGCTGGCGGCGATGATCGGCGTGTTCCTGGCTCGTGACCTCGTGTTCTTCTACATCTGCTTCGAGTTCACCCTCGTGCCGATGTTCTTCCTGATCGCGATTTATGGCGGCTCGAACCGCAATCACGCGTCGATCAAGTTTTTCATCTACACATTCACGGGCTCGCTGATGGCGCTGGCAGCTCTCCTATACGTAGCGTGGCAGTTCCAGGTGACGACCGGCGAGTGGTCGTTCCAGATCGGTGAGCTTACTGGGTTCGCGTCGTCGCTTAGCGCTACAGAGCAGGCATGGATTCTGCTGGGACTGATGGTTGGCTTTGCAGTGAAAGTACCGTTGTTCCCGGTACATACCTGGCTGCCGCTTGCGCACACGGAAGCGCCGACGGCCGGGTCAGTGATCCTGGCGGCGGTGTTGCTGAAACTGGGCACGTACGGCATTTATCGCTTTGTTCTGCCGATGGTGCCGGATGCGTTGATTGAGTACGCGCCGTTCATTGCTGTGTTGTCGATCATCGGTATTCTCTATGCGGGATTGATCTGCTGGGTGCAGACTGACATCAAGAAGCTCATTGCGTATTCATCGGTGAGCCACCTTGGTTTCTGCGTGCTTGGTTTGATCGCGCTGAATCCAATGGGTTTGCAGGGTTCGGTGCTGTACATGCTGAACCACGGTCTATCAACAGGCGCACTGTTTTTCCTGGTGGGGATGATCTACGAGCGGTATCACACACGTGAGATGGATGCAATGGGCGGGTTGGCCAAGCGCATGCCGATCTGGGCGTGTTTCATGGTGTTCTTTGTGCTCGCGTCGGTCGGCCTGCCGGGACTGAACGGATTTATCAGTGAATTTCTCTGCCTGATTGGTGCGTTCGTGGCAACTGGTGACTTTACCGACTACCCCGGTGTGCTCGGGCCGTGGTACGCGGTCTTTGCCGGTGCAGGAATGATCATTGCAGCAATGTACCTGCTCATCATGACGGGTAAGGTCGTGTGGGGGCCGCTGAAGGAGCCTAAGGAGAAAGGGCATCATCATGGTCCCCAACTCTCGACGGACCTTAACTTGCGCGAGATCGGCGTCCTGACGCCGCTGGCAGTCCTATGCGTCGTGCTTGGGCTCTATCCGAAGATTGCGACGGACGCCATGGAGCAATCGGTTGAGCAGACGCTGGCGCAGTATCCGGAACGTGTGCGAGCACATGTGCAGTTTCACCAGCAGGAATCAACATCAATCCAGCAGGACACGCAACAGCAAGTCAGCACGTTCGAGGATGAAGCCGCGCCCCCCGTGTACGCAGTCAACGGTGTGCGGACGTTCGCATTGACCGAGCCGGAGGTGACGCCGTGATCGACAAACTCTGGCTTCTCATCCCGGAGATGATTTTGTTTGGCGGCGTGATCGTTGTTTCGATCATGGGCTTGTCTCCGTTGAAGAGTCTGCGCGACATGGTGCCGTTTGTTGTAATGGCGTTTCTTGCCGCAGCGTTCATCGCTGTGCCCATGGTGTACACGCCGGAGCGGGTGGCACAGGCCGATTTGATCATGCCCATGCTTGGGCAGTATGTAAAAATGCTGGTGTGCGCCATTGGCGTGTTGCTGGTGATGCTAAAAGTCGGCCTCATAGATCGACGCTATGAGAAACTCGTCGGTGAAGGGCTAACGCAATTTGATGCTATGCGCGTCAATCGTGGGGAGTTTTTCGTGTTCTTCCTGCTGAGTTTGATCGGCGTGATGCTCGTGGCAAATGCCAACGACCTGATCTGGCTTTTTCTCGCGCTGGAATTGGCTTCACTGCCTAACTATGTGATGGTGGCGATGAGCCGACAGGGTCGCAAGGCCCAGGAAGCGGCGGTTAAGTATTTCTTCCTCGGTGCAATGGCAACAGCAGTGTTTCTCTACGGCTTTGCATTGATGTATGGCTCGACGGGGACGATCATCCTCACAGAAATGCGTGAGGCGTTCTCCGATCAGGCAGCAGAAGGCGGGATTAATCTGCTTGGTATAGTCGGGATGATTGTGGCAATTCTGGGGGTGTGCTTCAAGATTGCCGCCTTCCCAATGCACTTTTATGTGGCGGATGTGTACGAAGGCGCAGCATCTGCGGTCTCGGCGTTCATCGCGTTCGTGCCGAAAGCAGCAGGGATGTTCGCGATCATACTCATGCTTGCTACCGTTGGGTGGACCGGGCACGGCGAGATGGATGGCCTGCCCCAACCGATTCTTTACACGCTTTGGGTTGTCGCGGTGTTCACCATGACGCTAGGCAACATCGGCGCGCTATTGCAGCGATCTGTCAAACGCATGTTGGCGTATTCATCGATTGCCCATAGTGGGTATATGCTCATCGGCGTGATCGCCGGTCCGGGCATTGGCATCAACTCCGTGCTGTTCTACATGACGGCGTACGGCATCATGAATACCGGTGCATTCGCGGTGTTGGCCGGGTTGGAGCGGCGCGGCGCGGAGATTGAATCACTTGATGAGGTCGCTGGTTTGCGAATCCGACATCCGTGGATGGCGTTTGCTCTCGCGCTGGCCTCGGGTTCGCTGCTCGGGATACCACCTTTGCTCGGATTCGTCGGCAAGTTCTACTTGTTCATTGGCGGTATCGAAGCAGGACAGATTGTGCTTGTCGTGATCGCTGCGTTGAATACCGCGATCAGCGCGTGGTACTACCTTGCCTTAGTTGGCCTGCCGATTCTGATGCAACCGACTGCCCAAGCTGAGAACGTTGAGCGGCATCCCTCAGTCTGGCCGCGCGTGGCGGCGGTAGTTGCAGCCGTGGCGGTTGTCATCGGACCGATTTTCAGCACGGTGATCATTTCCGCATCGGAGCGAGCAACTCAGCATTACGAACATCCGGTGGACCTCGCAGACGCAACTGAACCAGAGTAATCGCCCTGAGAAACCGAGTTACACGCAGCCGATTACAGAGCGCCTGCGTATCTCGTACATGATGCAGCGAGACTCTCGCCCAGTCCATTCAGCATTGCGATTGCCGCGGCACATGCTGCGGTGTGTAGCCGTTGTCTTGCCCGGCTTGATTCTGCTCGGCTACGGTGACGCGATTCACCCAATGCTTGATGTTCTAAGCCATTTTCAATTTCAATATTTTGTTATCGGGATCGTGTGTACATCGATCCTCTGCCTGCTCGGAAGCTGGCGAATGAGTTCGGTAGCCGCGATTGGCACAGTTCTGACAGGGCTGGCGCTGGCACCGTGGTACGTGCCAAGTTCGCTTCCGGATGACTTGGGAAGTCGAACGATCGTGCGTGTCATGCAGTTCAATATTCTTGAGCCCAACACGCGCTATGACGACGTTGCAACAGAAGTGCGTCACCATGATGTCGCGCTGGTAGTCTTCCAGGAGGCGGATGAACGGTGGGTTGATGGGCTTGAGCAGCTTGATGACGCGCTGCCTCACAGCTACTTTCAACCAGCGGGCATGTTGCGCGGTAATCTCATTCGCAGCCGCTATCCATTGAGCGATGTTGTGCTGGAACCAAGTATCGGCGGTGCAGCCGCGCCGAGTGTGAGCATGACTATTGATGTCAACGGCCAACGTGTTTCACTGCTGGTCGGTCATACAACACCGCCGCACGACGCGTATTTTTCTGATTTGCGAAATCGAGAATTGCAACGCCTAGCACAACGAGCGGCTGAAATGCCGACGCCGGTCATTTTTCTCGGCGATCTTAATACGGCGATGTGGTCACCGCATTACAAGGCGTTTGAGCGTGAAAGTGGGCTCAGCAATGCTCGCCGTGGCTTTGGTGTTGTCAATTCATTTCCAATGGACGGTTACGCGATGCTTCGCGTACCGCTGGATCACTGCATGGTTTCATCAGACATTGCGGTGCTCGATTTTCGACGCGGTGCAGCATGCGGCTCAGACCATGCGCCGATCATCGCCGAACTGGCGTTGCCGCTGTCGCATTGAGACTGCAAATCAAAATCCGCGAGCGGCTCAAGATTTGCTCGGTGCGCTTTCCTCGCGGACGCGGCTTTCCTGGATGACAAACCCGCTCACGGCAGCGACTGTCAATAGCAGTGGCAACAGTAGTTGATTATTTGCGAAGCTCTCGCGTACGGCTTGTTCCCATGCAGGCACATGCAGCAGCAGGGGGATTGCTCCGAAGACGATCATCGCTGCTCCGCCGATCGATGTGAACAGCACGATCACCAGTCGAAACAAAATCAGCGAAAGCAGGGCAAGGAGAATGAAGCCCATCAACGCGCCGGCCCATTGCATGTCCGCAGGGCTGACCTGGATAGCTGTCCATGTATTGGCTCCGATGAACGCGCCGGTCAAACCACCGAAGATGGCGACCGCAACCTTCAACATCGGCGTGGCCACGATGGCGCAAAGAAGGCCAAGGGCAATGGCAACGATGGCAGACTTCCCGACATGTGCGCTAAGCAGGTGTCCCAGACCAAGACCGCACATGAATGCCAACACCATAATGACCCACTTGTGCCAGCGATAGCCGTTCAAGACACACAACGCACCCACGACAACAATGACCGAAGCACCGATCAGTGGCATGGACGACAAGATATCCATCAACTCATTGGGGCGGTTGAGGATATCCATTCGCAGAATTGCATCACGGATAGCGGGGGCGCTGCTCTCAGAACCGGCGGCAAGGATGTTCATGACTAGGACTCTCTCGTGGCATCAAGGCATACAGACACATCGCATTTTCGATGATTAACGCTGCCTCTTATCGGCTTGTTTGGGCCGAAACATCCACTGAATACACAGTCCTATAACTGAAACTATGATCCACAGAACCAACCATGCGCGTACGGAGGAGGGCATCATCGCGCCATCGGCCAGGCGTTCCGAGAGGATTCGAACACCGAATAGCCAGAGCAAGCTACCGCCAAAGGCCGTGACGACCGATGCGCTGAAGACTGGGATAAGTGCACCGACGAGGAGTCCGAGTAGTCCGCCGAGAATGGTTGCTGCTACAAGAATCGGTCTCAAGCTCTCGGGTGTCTGATTCCAGACTTCCGCAATGCCTGAGGCGATTGCCTCAGCAAAATTCTTCACATGTTCGAGATGCTCGGCCACTTCGTCGTTGAACGTGAACTGGTTTGGAGTGATGCTGTCTCTCTGCAAGGGCATGCCAGGCATCTGGTCGCGAATGCGCTCATGCAGCCAACGTTCGATTTCGTCGATACGCTCCTGCACGGCTTCGGATTCATCTTCACCGTTTGGATAGTCTGGAAGGTCAGGCAGCCAATCGGGCCGTTCGTTTTCTGGTACAGCGGGCTCTTCCGGTAACTCAGTATCGGTCGGCTGCTCTCGCAGGATGGCGCCCTGCATTTCATTGATGGAAATGACCGCCATCGGTGACGCCACACCCAGTACAACCGCCAGTGCACTGGCGACCGCCAGCCGATATGCCAGAGACGCAACGGCTGCGACGACAATCCCAACAATGATGGCTACAAGCCATCCTGGTATGCCGAGGTTGATATTCTCACCTACAAGCCATCCCGCAGCACCGCCAAGCAGCAATCCAGCCGCAGCAAAGCCAGGCCGTAGCAGCTTTCGGCCGGCAGTCCACATGAGAAGGCCGACAATGATCAGCAGTATCACGGGGACAAGCCCTGCCAGCGGCACTTCTTGGATGGTCTGGGAAAGTTCGTTCATCGATGAAGCCGATACTGCCAGCGTGGTTTCCTGCGCCGTCGTGGCCAAGCTGTGCAGTCAATCCTACGGTAAGGCCTTTGTATTGGCTATCCCTCTTGTTCCGATTGTCTACTGTCCGATTGTCGTGTACCCATGAGCAGTTCTGAAAATAGCTCCAGCCCAGGTGACTCAGCACAGGAGCTTGAGTCGCTGCGTCGCCGCATTGATGAAGTTGACCATCGGCTGATCGAAGTACTCAGTGAGAGAGCTCGCATTGTGGTAGAGGTCGGCCGGGCAAAACGAGGCGACGGTACCCCGATCTACGCCCCTCACCGTGAACGGCAAGTGCTGGACCGGGCGATTGCAACCAATCCCGGCCCACTTTCTGCGCGCACAATCGAGGCAATCTATCGCGAGTTGATGTCCGGAAGCTTCTCGCTTGAGTTGCCATTACGGGTGGGATATCTGGGGCCACAGGGCTCGTTCAGCCATGTTGCAGCCGTGCGACATTTTGGATCATCCGTCGAGTTTGATGATCTGCATGAGATCGATCATGTGTTCGAAGAGGTTGCGGCCGGCCGGTGCAATTACGGCCTGGTTCCGTACGAGAATTCCATCGGCGGCGGCGTGACTGACACACTTGATGCGTTCCAGGAACATGAAGTGACTGTGTACGCTGAGGCGCTCATTGAAGTGTCTCAGACTCTCCTTGCGAATTGCTTGCCCAATGAGATTCATCGCGTTTGCTCCAAGCCACAGGTGTTCAGTCAATGTCGTCGGTGGCTGGCCAAGCACTATCCTGATGCGGACCTGGTCCCAACGACAAGTTCCTCCGCCGCGGTGATGCAGGCAGCATCACAGGCCAACACAGCAGCGATTGGCTCAGAATTGGCGGGGGAGATTTACGGAGTCAAGCCGCTCTTTCAGGGAATTCAGGACAAGCCCAACAACATCACACGATTTCTGATCATCGGGCAAGAGTCAGCACTGGCATCAGGGAACGACAAGACCACGATCATGTTCGTCACAGCACATAAGCCGGGAGCATTGGTAGATGTGCTCGGTGTGATCCGTGATGCGGGGATCAACCTGAGCCACATCGATAAGCGGCCGAGCGGCAAGTCGAACTGGGAATACACATTCTTCATTGACTGCGATCGACACCAGAGCGACGTCGGTATGGCAAAGGCGATCGAAGCAGCCCGCGAACACTGTGTTTCGCTGACAGTGCTGGGCAGTTATCCGCGTGCTGAGCAGGTCCTATAAGGTGATTCCGGGGCGGCGTTGGGATGAGACGATCACTGTTGCTTGAGTTTGCAGTCACAACAGTCGATGCATACCGGTGGACACCGCTCATTGTTGAGACGGAAAACTTCGGGCCGAAGCAAAAGACTTCGGAGAGATCAGGAGATGCGCAGATGCATCGAAAGGGTCGCGCTGTCGTTATCGATGATGACCTGATGTTGTGCAGGTACTTCGAGCATGTCCTGCAACGTGCTGGAATGGATGTGCAGTGCACCCAAACCGGGGCAGACGGGCTGGCGGCTGTGCGCAGTGAGCCACCGGATATCGTACTGCTGGACGTGCATCTGCCTGATGAGGACGGATTTTCTGTCTGTCAGCAGCTTAAAGCTGATCCTCACACTGAGGGAGTTGCAGTGCTGGTTGTGAGCGCTTCGCCAGACACATACATCGACGCATTCCGGGCAGGCGCAGCAGACTGCCTGGCTAAACCTGTCAGCGGTAGCGAACTGACGGCGCGCGTGGCCAAGGTTATGGCCGGAAAAACTCGCAGCGAAGAGTTGCGTGAGATGAGCAACTTCCAACGCCTCGATGCACAGCGGGATGTGACAAGTCATATGGAACACGAGCAAGAACGTATGCAACAGGCCATATCTGCGATGGACCGTACCATTGGGATACTTGGTCACGAACTGCGTACACCCTTGGCAGGACTGCGCGTGATGTCCGAGTTCCTGTTGACAAATCCGAACCAACGGGTCGAAGCCGAGCACTTTGTGCAGGCGATCCACGATGAGGTGTTGCGACTGTCGGACATGGTCAACAATCTTCTTGAATCAGCACGAATTAATTCTGGTGAAGCTCGCTGGCGTTGGCAGGATGTTTCGGTCCTCGACGTGTGTGAAGGGGCGATCACTTTGCTCAGCGCGCTTGGCTCACCAGATGTAAAGATTGTGTGCGATGTGCAGCCGGAGGACATGATCATCCGCGGAGATGCCGATGCGCTTCGCCGGCTCGTGCTCAATCTGCTTAGCAATGCACAGAAGCATACGAAGGCCGGAACCATTAGTGTTCATGCCCGTCTTCATCACGAAGCGAATGAACAATGGTTTGAGTTGGTTGTCGCCGACACCGGGTCGGGTATCCCGCGGGAGGTCATGGAAGCACTCGGTGTGCCCTTTGCGCTCAATCGTGGCGCGGTGGGAGATGATGGAAATAGTGGCGTTGGTTTGGGATTGTCTATTTGTAAGTCAATTGCGTCGGTACATGGTGGAGACTTGACCATTCATTCCGAAATCGGTCAGGGCACGATTGTGAAGTCTCGTTTGCGGGCTGATCTGGAGTGTGCGGTTTCGCCGAACGCGAATCACCTGATGCTCGAGGTGTCGTCATGAGTACCGTGTTTGTCGTTGAAGATGCTGCCATCGTACGTGAGCCACTACATGCTGCGCTGGAAGCAGAGGGATATTCAGTGCGATCAATTGGTGACGGAACAGAAGCGATCCAGAAGTTGGCATCACAACGTCCAGACCTCGTTCTACTGGATATCAACCTTCCCGGTACCGATGGCCTTTCAATTCTCAAGCACATCCGCAATACGCCGAATCTTGCGTCGATTCCCGTCATCATGCTCTCTGCTGTGGCTGAGAAGCAACGTGTTGTTGCAGCGGTTCAACTTGGCATCAGTGCATATATGCTCAAGAGCCGTTTCTCGCTCTCGGACATGATGGAACAGGTCCGTAAGCACCTTGCATCGCCCCACCAGCGCATGGGGCAACCATCGCAACCTGCACCGGCTTCGACGCCTTTCAAATCAGCTTCACAGCCACCTACAAACGAAATCCAGCCGTCCCCCGCGCCAGGTCCCGAGATCAAGTCGCCTGAGTCGACTGATGATATGTCTTCCGGCTCGGCGCAAAACGGACACAATCGCTCTGCCATTCCTCCGATTGACGGACACCCTGATCCTGTGGAAGCGTTAAAGTCGCTCAAGCCCCTTATGCCTCGATCGGAGATCAATGCCCTATTGGAAGACAATGCCGAATTGAAAGGCCTCTCGCCCGCAGTATCGCAAGTATTGCGCCTGACCGGCACGGATCGCTGCTCGATTGAGCAGGTAGCGAAGGCAATCAGCCAAGACCATGCGATTGCGCTGAAGGTTCTCAAGTTGGCTAATTCCGCTGTGTATACGCGCGGTGAACCGGTGGATTCTGTGCAACTCGCTGTCAGTCGTATTGGTCTCGGGCAGATTCGCCAGACGGTGCTGAATCTCAGCGTTATTGATCAATTTAATGCTCAGGCAGCTTGCAAGCGGATCAACTTCGGGCAGTTCTGGGAGCATGCTATCGCGGTGGGATTCATTGCAGCAGAATTGGCACATGCGCTTGAGCAGGACTCCGATTCAGCGTTCACAATGGGCTTGCTCCATGATGTCGGTCGAATGTTCTTTGCTGATCAGTTGGGCGAAATGTACGACCAAGTTCTAGAGGTCGCGAACACACTGGAATTGCCAGCCGAGCAGGTTGAAGCACGTATGCTGTTGTACAACCATGCTGATATCATGGACCGAGTGCTTCACGGTTGGAAGTTCCCCAAGCAACTGATCAATCCTATCGTGTTTCACCACCTTTCCGCAGGCAACATCCGTCGTTCTGCGCCGCGGCAACTGACAGAAGTAGCAATGCTCGGATTGGCTAATCGGCTAGCACATGCGATGATGCTCGGCAGTAGTGGCAACGAGACGGTGTATCCCACCAATGAGATCTGCGCAATGCTCAAGCTTGATCCCAATGTAATTCAAGCCATTCACGACAAAGCACGCGATGAAACCGACACCATGAAATTTGCCCTGCTGGCTACCTCGAACACTGCCAACTGGCCACAGTTGCGGCAAGAACACCGGAATGTCATTGGCGAATCGTTTTGTCCGCTGTTTGTTAGCGAATCACCCAAGATCGATGCGTATCGGATCTTTTGTGAGGAATTGACAACCACGCCCAGCGAGCAGCCCAATATCGGTGTGATTCATATGTCCAACATACGGGAGCGCGTGCCCTTAACGGAAGCGTATCGTGCTGCTGAAAGCGCAGCCGGTGTACAGGCCTTACCACTCCTCGTGCTGTCCCCTGCAGGGAAAATTCTTCCAGAGAGTTCTTTGACGGATGGCAGACGCGTTACGTCATTGGCGACGCCCTTCATCATCCCCAAATTCCTCAAGGCGGTGAGAACACTGCTTGATGCAGAGGCAGATTCCATACCTGCTCAAGCAGCTTGAGTGGTTTTTTATGGTGAGTGCGAATCATCAGCATTAGACTGGCTTTCGACCTGATGTTTGAATCGATCAATGATCTGCCGTCCGAAGCGATCGCTCGCGCCAAGACGTGGTGCACCGGCTTGAGGATCGGTGATACCTTGATTGAGCTGTCGGGCGACATCAGTGTTCACCGCCAAAGGGCGAGCAAGATGCTGGGATGAGGTGTTGATGGTAGCACAACCGCCTTGGAATAATCCCTGCGTGGCTATCACTAGAACAACCGGATATATTCGTTTCATGTTCATCGCCTCCTTGTTTCAGGACATCCAATTACAGCGATTGAATGGTCGGCGTTGAACTTACTTCTATGGGAAGTTGAGTTGGAAGGCGCCTAAGGTCGCGAACCTACGGCAGAATGATGTCAGACGTCATCGTGATGGTCGATTACCTCGTGTAATCGGCCGCTGTGCGATTTGAGCAATTCAGCCGCATGCGCTCGATGCACTCCAAGCCGATGCATGACGATGGCTGTCTTCAAATCACCGGCTTCGGCGATTGCGTCAGCCGCGGCTTCCCGCATCAATGTAGGGCAGAGTTCCATGAGAACACGAATGGCTCGATCTTGCAGTTTTGCATTGGTTGGTCGAAGGTCGACCATCAGGTTGCTGTACACCTTGCCGAGCTTTGTAAATGTGGTCGTGGTAATGATGTTCAAGGCAAGCTTGGTTGCGGAGCCGGCCTTAAGTCGTGTGGATCCGGTCAGCAGCTCCGGACCGGTCTCGAGCACGATGATGTGGTCAACCGAAGCACTGCCATTGCCCGGCTGCGCACAACACAGCAGGCCCGTGAGAGTTCCACACGAACGCGCGTGTGCAAGGCCGCCCAGTACATACGGTGTGGTACCGCCGGCTGCAATACCCAGAACCGTGTCTTGGCTAGTTAGGGCAAGTTCATTCAGTGCAGCGATGGCTCCATGAGGATCGTCCTCTTTCGCTTCAGATGATTGCTTTAGACTGACATCGCCGCCAGCAATGATGCCAATCACTTGCTGTGGATCGCTTTGAAACGTTGGCGGGCACTCAGCAGCATCCAGCACACCCAATCGGCCGGAAGTTCCTGCACCGAGATAGACCAAGCGGCCGCCATCGTGCATTCGAGGGATCAACGCGTCAATAAAGTGTGCAAGGGGGTCCTTTGCGTGCATCACGGCTGACTGCACGCGTGCGTGGTCGCACACCATCAAGCTCACACATTCCTCCGTCGTATGTGCATGAAGAGCACCTGAATCCTCGTGGCGATGTTCGGTGCTGATATGGCTTCGATCCGACGGTAATGTCATGAGCACAAGGTACCAAACGTATGGTGATTTATGAAACACCGTTGTTGCAATTGAAATGCACTGTTCGCATCTCTCACGGCGGTTGGTAAGCAATGGGGACGAATGTAGGGCGCACAAGCGAACACTCAAACTCGTTCATGGTTCAACTGGTCTGCCGCTCTGACAGCAGCCAGATAGGCCGCTTCAGCATCGACTCGCGACCGGACGGCCGGTACACTTGCAGACTGCTCACCTTGAGAGGACTGTTATGACCACCGCAACGGCGCATCATTTCATCGGCGGTAAGCGAATCGACAGACCCGGTACGGAAAACGTGCTCAGCAATATTAACCCGGCGACCGGAGAGGTCATCGGCCAAGTGCCGCTCGATTCGATCACCACCGCCGACGCGGCTGTGGAAGCAGCACGAGCGGCTTTCGCTTCATGGGCCGCTACGCCGATCGGCGAGCGGTGCCAGATCATGTTCCGCTACAAGGCCTTGCTCGAAGCGCACTTTGACGAGCTTGCCGCCATGATCGTTTCCGAACACGGCAAGACGATGGCTGAGGCGCGCGGCGATGTGCGGCGGGGGATTGATTGCGTGGAGTTCGCGTGTGCTGCACCGACGTTGATGATGGGTCGTTCGCTGCCGCAGATCGCGGTGTCCAGTTCGTTTTGCAGAACAGAAGATGAGGGCGGGGTCGGTATTGATAGTTCTGCTGATCGCGTGCCGCTGGGCGTGTGTGTGGGGATCACTCCATTCAATTTTCCCATCATGGTGCCGCTATGGATGTGGCCGATGGCGGTGGCATGCGGCAATACGTTTGTGCTCAAGCCATCTGAAAAAGTGCCGCAGTGCGCCATTCGTGAAGTTGAGTTGGCCCATGAAGCCGGATTACCCGATGGCGTTCTCAACGTGGTGACCGGCGGACCGGCTGTGGTGGATCATCTCATTACGCACGATGACGTGAAGGCGGTATCGTTCGTCGGGTCCACGAAAGTCGCCGCGCACATTCACAGCACCGCTTCGGCTGCGGGCAAGCGCGCTCAGTGCATGGGCGGCGCGAAGAACTACATGCTGGTTATGCCCGATGCTAATCAGGATGCGGTTGTCGAAGGTGTGATCGGCTCCGCATTTGGCAATACAGGACAGCGATGCCTGGCAGGGTCCGTTGCGATTGCAGTTGGTGATGCAGCCGAGTGGCTGGTGCCGAGACTCGTCGAGGCCGCGAACGCGTTGAAGATCGCCGCAGGCGACCAACCGGGTGTCGGCATGGGGCCGTTGATTGACGAGGCCAGCCGCGAGCGCGTGCTCAGATACATCGGCATCGGCGAAGAAGAAGGCGCGATTCTCGCGCTTGACGGCCGTAATGTGGACCTGCCGCGAACCGGATGTTTTGTCGGGCCGACGATTTTCGACAACGTGCGGCCAGGTATGCAGATTGTCGAGGAGGAAATTTTCGGCCCGGTGCTGTCGATCGTCCGTGAAGAGACGCTTGATGCGGCGATTGCGACGATGAACCGTTCGCGCTACGGCAATATGGGTGTGATCTTCACCAGCAGCGGATACGCGGCTCGACGATTTCGCAGCCACGCGCAGGCAGGGATGATCGGCATCAATGTTGGCGTGCCGGCGCCGATGGCGGTCTTCCCGTTCTCCGGTTGGAAGGATTCTTTCATCGGCACGCTCCACGCCAACGGCGAGGATGCGGTACGGTTTTACACGGAGTTTCAGATCACGGTCAGCCGTTGGCTGTGATGGTCGTTCACGACAGGACATTGACGGCCTAGCGCCCAGGTAAGAGCAGGTATGCCCCGAATCACACGAGCAGCATTGATCCAGGCCACGAATGATGAGCCGGTTGACTCTTCCATCGAGAAGATCAAGCAGACGATGATTGACAAGCACATCGCGCTGATCGCGCAAGCCGCCGATCAAGGGGCGCAGGTGGTGTGTCTTCAGGAGATTTTCAGCGGTCCGTACTTCTGCGCGGAGCAGAACACGCGCTGGTATGAATCAGCCGAGCGCATTCCCGACGGACCGACAATCAAGCTCATGCAGCAGCAGGCGAAGCAGCACGGCATGGTGCTCGTGGTGCCGATCTACGAAGAGGACATGACCGGGCTGTACTACAACACCGCTGCGGTCATCGATGATCAGGGGGCGTATCTTGGCAAGTACCGCAAGCATCATCTACCACATTGCTGGCCGGGTTTCTGGGAGAAGTTCTATTTCACCCCCGGCAACGGCGGATACCCGGTATTCGAGACGCGATTCGGGAAGATCGGCGTGTATATCTGCTACGACCGACACTTCCCTGAAGGTGCACGCGAGCTCGGCCTCAATGGTGCGGAGATCGTCTTCAACCCTTCCGCGACGGTGGCCGGCCTGAGCGAATACCTCTGGAAGCTCGAACAACCTGCCCATGCGGTGGCGAACCAGTACTTCGTTGGTGCAATCAATCGTGTGGGAACAGAAGCGCCGTGGGACATCGGCGAGTTTTACGGCACAAGCTACTTTGCCGACCCACGCGGTCAAATCATCACGGAAGGTCCGCGCGACAAGGATGCTGTTGTCATCGCAGACCTCGATCTGGGTCAGATACAGGAAGTGCGCAACGTCTGGCAATTCTTCCGTGATCGCCGGCCTGAGTCATACACGCGCATCGCCAAGCCGTGACACCTCACGCACCGATGAGCAGCTTGCGGACGCCCTCTGCATAGCCGCTGATCAGCAGGTACAAACAGGGAATCACGAACAGTGTCAGCAGCATCGACACCAACAGTCCGCCGATGACACACAGCGCCAGCGGCTGCATGATCTCCGCGCCGCTGCCGAGGCCGAACGCCAACGGGGTCATGCCCAGAACTGTCGTTGCTGTGGTCATGAGGATCGGCCGTAAGCGAATGCGACCGGCTTCGACGATCGCTTCGCGTATGGGCAGATTATGTTGCCGCCGGCCGATTTCGATGTACTCCACGAGCAGAATGGCATTGTTCACGACAATGCCGATGAGCAGGATCATGCCGATGAGCACCGGCGCCGAAATCACGGTGCCCGTGGCCCAGAGAAGCGCGGTCACGCCGACCAGCGACA
>PWVT01000009.1 GCA_003562195.1 Phycisphaeraceae bacterium
AACCGACGCGTCGAAAACATCCTCATCAGTCAGCCACAACCAATCTGTCGGCTCACCTCGACGCATGGTCAAGACGCCCAACTGCCGCTGGCGGAATGAGGGTTCATCCTGCTTTTGGCCGGTAAAGGCGATCACGGAACCGTCAACGCTCGGCTTGGGTGAACCGAATCGCCAATCTTCCTTGGCGAGGAGTTGACGATCGTTGGAACCATCAAGGTCAATCATCCAGAGATCGCGTGTGCGCACGCGGTCGGGATGATGTTCAGTGTTCTTGTTTGCGACATACACAATGCTCGAGCCGTCCGGCATAAACGCTGGTTCTAGATGATCGAAGAATCCCTCAGTGACTCGCCGCGGCTCAGATTCGTCATTGCTGTTGCCGACATTCACCAGATACAGATGGGTGAAGCGCATCATCCCCTTCAATGACTGTTCATCCTGAAAGTCAATGCGATTGATCACGTATGGGTTCTGGCCTTTGGCGTTGTTCGCCAGCCAGGCGCGAATCTCCTCAAGCGTTCCATCAGGGCGAGGCGTGACATCGTCGTCAAACTCATCATCAGCCCAAGACAACTGCGGCCGCTCCTTCGACCAATCGGGATGTCCATCAAGCTCATCGAACGGCACTGATACCGTGAACAGCACTGCTCGGCCATCCGGCGACCACTGCGGTGAACTGATGCCGTGCTCCATTTTCGTGATCTGTCGAGCTTCACCGCCATCGACAGGCATGATCCACAACTGCGGCGCCTCGTTGCCTTCTCCACCGCGAACAAACGCAATGCGGCGGCCGTCCGGTGAGAGGTCCGGCGACCGGTCATTGCGCCGGCCGAACGTGATCTGCTTCGGACGCGGTTCACGCTGACGAAGGTCCACCGCGTACAGGTGTGAGCGATAGGCATACGAAGTGCGATCATTGTCGGCTTGCTCCGTCTCAATCGAGCGCACGGCAAAGACAGCACGAGAGCCGTCGGCGGACACATCAATGAACGTGACCGTGCGAATGCGCAGCATGTCGGTGGTGACGATCGGCGGTTGGCCGGCTTGAGCTGCACTGGAACAACAGAGCAACACACAAACGATGCGAAGGTACCTGAGCATCGCTGCATCATATCAGCACACGATTCAGAACGGCCGGTGAATAACACTAACCGATTGATTCCGGCTGCTCGGAATTTCTTGTCTGATACTCCTCGCGGAGAATGCCGTAGTACACGCAGTCCACGTAGTCGTCCCACTTGCGAAAGTGCTGGCGCAAAGTGCCCTCGCGCTTCATGCCGAGCTTTTCCATAACGCGTCCTGAGGTGGGGTTGCTGGAGAAGTGATGCGCAACGACGCGATGTAATGCTCGTTTCATAAACGCATACTCCAGCACGAGTTGGCATGCTTCAGTCACGTAGCCGTTGTTCCAGTATGGCACACCGATCCAGTAGCCGAGTTCCGCACGGTTCGATTCGATGTCGACATTCAATCCTACGGCTCCAACGAACGCTTGGTCATCGCGGAGGAAAATCGACCACACCGCACCGGTTCCCTGGGTCAGATCATCGGCCTGTGATTCGATCCATTGCTCTGCAGCACCGTCAGAATACGGGTGCGGAATCAGCGAAGTCGTCGCCGCGATGGCCCGGTCGCCTGCCAACCGCTGTACATCAGCAGCGTCGGCAAGGGTCATGCGGCGGAGCTGCAGACGTTCGCTGGACAGCTCGTACAGCTCGGTGGAGTTCGCTTCAGGGTCATTCTGGTGGAGCGGTCTCATGTGAGATCGCTGCCTACTTGCGTAGATCGATGCCGTGCTCGATCCACGCCTTGAGACACAATGCCATGTGCTGCCAACCGCCAGCATGATCGAGCGCGCTGTCGATACCCGCCTGGTCGCTCTGCCACCCCTGCTCAGTAATGGCCAACGTCGTTGAGCCGTCGTCATTTGTCGAAAACTCGAATCGGCAGGTCGTGTGATAGTCCACCTGATGCGCTTCCCATCGGCAGACGACGAGGCGATTCTCGACGAGTTCGTTCACAATCGTGACCGAAGAGATATTTCCCCACGTCCACTGCACGGTCGCGCCCTCGACCAACGGACCGCTTGCAGCGGTCACAAAGTAGCTGCTGAGCTTGGCCGGATCAACGACCGCGTCGTACACCTCGGCGACCGGCCGATTGATACGTTGTCGAACTGAGAGTTGCACTTTCACCCCGCAACCCCGTTCACTGAGCAGTTGATGATCATCAAACGACATTGTGATATCGCGAGGATCATTGTGGTTCCACCTCCTCATGGTGCAGGAACGATTTGGCCCAACCAAGCCCCATCGCTACACCAAGCAGTGAGCCGGCAGCATAATCGACGGGCATGGGCAGACTCAACGGATTGACTGTGCCAGCAATAAACTCCCGATGTACATCGCTCTGCGTCACCATTGCCAAGCCGTGGCCGATTGCGCCGAAAATACAAACGGTGACAAACAGCAACTTGGGCTGAACGTGCGGGGAAAGCAGACGGCCAGCCAAGCCAGCAGCCATCGCCCCGAGAATAACCGCGGCCAGAGCTTGGCCCTTCATCGGCGTTTGGGCAATAGCCCACACTACAGGCAGCACAAGTGCGCCAGCACCGGCTGATACTGCAGCCTCTTTGCTTAAGAGCCAGTGGGGGTGTCGATCGTTGACGTCGGGCTCTACGTCGCGTAGCGGGCCGGCAATCTGAAAGATGATCAGCGTGCTACCCAGAATCAACAAGGTCCACAGTCCAAAATCAACGAACAGCCCTCGCACGGTTGCGCCGCTGAAAATGAGATCTGCGAATGTCCCGCTACGGTTAGCGAGGAGATACACACCTGCTCCGAGAACAAACAATCCAACCGTCGTATTGACCACTCTCCCAACGATGCATGCGATAACGACGGCAACCGCCAGACAACTGAGCACAGCCAGCAATGCTGTGGTTGGCGATTGCGCATGCAGCACACTTGGCCCTGGGGCACCGGTAGCCATACGCATCGTTGGTGCCGCCAGCGTAAAGACCATTCCACAGGCGGCTGCACCGACAATCATCGCCGTGTTACGTCGTATCGCGTCGATCATGCTACGCATTCTACGTCACTAAGGGCTGCGTGTGCGGAGCGAGTGTCGAGGATGACATTTCACGGTATCTTGCGCTACATGACAGAAAACCATCTCTTGTTGACTGGCGAGCCGATTTCACTGGCGGACGTTGAATCCGTTGCGCGACAGGCCCGTTCAGTCAGACTAGATGCTACTGCTGCCAATGCCATCACGGTCAATCGAGAAGTCGTCGACACGCATGCACAAAGTGCATCAGCAATCTACGGTGTAAACACCGGCTTTGGCTCACTCTCACGGAATCGAATTAATCCTGACGAGATCCGAGATGTCCAACGCAACCTAGTGCGTTCACATGCAGCCGGCGTCGGCGCCCCACTCGACGACGAAGTCGTCCGGGCGATGATGTTGATCCTCGCAGCAAGTCTCAGTCGCGGGAGATCCGGTGTACGCGTAGAGGTGATTGAATTGATTCTATGCATGTTGAATCATGGCGTTACACCGGTGGTGCCTTCGCGCGGATCCGTAGGGGCGTCCGGTGATCTTGCGCCTCTTGCACACGCTGCACTGGTACTGATCGGCGAAGGGCATGCACGTGTACATGGCGAGGTGTTATCTGGAAAAGAAGCTCTCAGGTCGGTCGGAGTGTCACCACTGGTGTTAGCTGCAAAGGAAGGCCTCGCCCTCATCAACGGCACGCATCTCATGGCTGCTATAGGTACGCTGGCACTGGTCGACGTTCAGCGAATCAGTGATGCAGCGCTGTGTGCCGTGGCGATGGCGATAGACGCCTGCCGCGGGACCGATCGCACGCTTGATGAGCGAATCCACAATGCGCGGTGTCAGTCTGGCCAGAAGCATGTCGCGGCAACGCTACGCCGTTTACTACACGGTTCCACAATTCTCACTTCGCACATTGAAGATGATCCAAGAGTGCAAGATCCGTACTGCCTCAGAGCCGCGCCGCAGGTCATCGGTGCTGCGTTGGACACCATTCGCTTCGTTCGAACTACGTTCGAGAACGAGTTGGGCGCGGTAACTGACAATCCGCTGGTCTTCAATGCCGAG
>PWVT01000175.1 GCA_003562195.1 Phycisphaeraceae bacterium
GACTGATATGCCACGCTTCATGCTCATCATGTGTGCCGCTGTATCCACCGTGATCGGCCCTCACATTTTCGTGTACGCTTCATCATCAATGCTGTGCGATCTTGCTTGGGATGCGACACCTGGGTTGCCCGGCATGGATCAGACCGTACGTGCCTTAGCCGTGTTTGATGATGGCAACGGACCCAAAGTTTACGCTGGCGGCTCCTTTGCTACTGCGGGCGGTGCATCGGCAAATTCAATCGCCCGATGGAACGGAACAACTTGGGAGGAAATCGGCGGAGGTGTGAATGGTCCGATTCGCGCGATGACAGTTTTTGATGATGGATCAGGCGAGGCACTGTTTGTTGGCGGCTTGTTTACGCAAGCCGGTGACACTCCAGCCAACAACATCGCCAAGTGGGACGGTCGTCAGTGGACACCCCTGGCAGGTGGAACCAGTGGAAACGTCAGAGCGCTCGCTGCCTTTAATGGATCGCTGTATGTCGGCGGCCAGTTCTTCTCCGCAAGCGGTGTCAATGCCAATCGAATCGCTCGCTGGAACGGCTTTCAATGGACACCACTTGGTAGTGGGATGAATGAACGTGTTGATGCGCTCGCTGTTTTCGACGACGGCTCAGGCAAGGCGCTGTATGCCGGTGGCGAATTCACCATGGCAGGCCCGGTCAATGCAGCGAGAATTGCACGGTGGAACGGTGGTGCGTGGTCCGTCGTCGGGGGAGGCGCTAGTGCGCGGATCTGGGCGATGACGGTCTTGGATACTGACACAGGGCCGCAGGTGATTGTTGCGGGAGACTTTGTGACCATTGCTGGACAAGCGCTGAAGCGGATCGCCGCGTGGGATGGGCAGCAATGGTTGCCGTTGGGGAGTGGTGTGAACGATACAGTCCGTGCTCTGGCTGCGACAGATTGGCCTGCTGGCAGGCAATTGATCGCTGGTGGTGACTTCTCTTCGGCTGGCGGCCAGCCATCCGCGAACATTGCCAGATGGGACGGAACGGCTTGGTCTGCGCTGGGTGCCGGAACCGCAGGGCAAGGAGAAAATGTGCGTTCACTGGTTTCCTTGAGCAATGCTGATTCACGATACGTTTACGTCGGCGGCCAGTTCTCATCAGCCGGGAAAAATCGCGCCTTCCGAATCGCACGATGGGGATGCAAGCACACGCAGATTGTCGGTGATCTCAATGGCGATGGCGTTGTTGATGTAACCGATCTCCTGATGTTGCTCAGTCAGTGGGGTGTATGCGCAGCATGTGATGAGTGTGACGCGGACCTCAATGGCGACTGCACAGTTGGGGTTAGTGATCTCTTGACACTGCTTGGCAATTGGGGTTAACGCAGAGCGGAGCACGAGATCATCATGTCGCATCACGGCCGGCTGCTTGCCATTGGTGATATTCATGGACATCGACGAGCATTGCACCATTTGCTTGACGCTATCGCATTGACCTCGGATGACCGTTTGATCCTGCTGGGCGATTACGTGGAATCAGGGGAGGACTCTGCTGGTGTGCTTGACTGTGTGCAATCACTGCTGATGAAAGGCAATGTGCGAGCGCTGCTGGGTAATCAAGAGGAGCTCATGCGCGATGCGCTGGTGAATGATGCCGCCTTTACACACTGGGCTAATGAACGAGGGCGCGCAACGGTGGCCTCATATTTGGAGTCGACAACTGCAGACATCCGGCAACACATCACTCGCCGTCATGGCCACTTGCTCCAACGGCTGGCGCTGTGGCACGAAGAACCGGAGGCCATTTTCATCCACGCAGATGTCGATCACGATGTACCGATGCATCAACAGAGAAGTGATGTGCTATTGTGGCGCAAGCCATCGCGAAGGCGGGGGCACGTCAGCGGCAAGGCGGTGGTTTGCGGGCACACGCCACAACTGAATGGGAAACCCGCACAATGCGGGAACGTGTATTGTATCGACAGCGCAATCAAGCATGGTGGCTGGTTGACGTGCCTTGATGTTCTCAGTTTGCATTGTTGGCAAACGCGTGACAACGGCGATCGGCGAACCATGACACTGCATCCACCGCGTATGGCAATCGGTGATCGATGAAAAACGCCTCAGCCATTTCGGCCGAGGCGAAAGCAACATTGAATGTTCTGCTGTAATGATCAGCTTGCGGCGCGGGTGATGTGCTCCGTTCGTCCCTCGCTGACCGATTGCGCCGTGAAGCCGGGCAGGGGATAGTGTTTGCACAACGCATCGCCAAGCGCATCGGGGCTTGTCATGACGAAGTAAAGCGGCACATTCAGAATGTTGCCGGAAAATCGCAGAGCGCGTCGAAGGTGTTGTTGCGTGGTGGCGATCATCAATTCATTCTCGTCAAAGCGAATCGGCAATATGCGAAACTGCCAGGCCTGACGACGCGTGATCAGTTCCTTGGCCCGATCTTCAAATACTTCCACCGCTGGATCAATTGTTCGTGTCAACGTGGCGTACTGATTGGCCCAGGCCTCCTCGATGACCTCCGGCTTGATGCCGTATAACCGTTCGCACAGCAAACCAAAGGGCTTGTGCTCCTCGCATTGGCGTTCGAGTATGTGATTGACCTGCTGCGCTGTCAGCACGCCTTGTGCAGTAAGAACTTCTCCCAGTCGAACCGTCATGATTCGCCTCCTTTCTCCGGCGAAGGTATCGGCAGCAATCAACAGCAGCGTGCGGGTCGGTGGCTGTTTCGACGCATTTCACTGTGAAGGTGCACGAATATGCCATTTGGCGTGTCTTGGCTGATTGTGAAGCGGCGGCTGGTGGGTGGACTTGGCGCAACTCGGTGATTGACGCGGAACAGGAACATTCAAAGTTGGCAAATTCACGACAAAACCGTGGCATCACCATGCAGCCACTGGTATGTTCTACTTGGACCGATCCGTGCCGGTGTAATGGGTCGAGAAAGATACGCCCTACTTCCAAGCCCTTCCTCGTCGTTCGAGGGGGGCCTTTTTTGTGCATGGGAAAACGGGTCTTCGCTTCGCGGTTATCCGCCAGCGTTCTCGGACGGCAGTCTGGAACAGAGGATTGGAAAGGCCGGGATGGGATTCGAACCCATGAATAACGGATTTGCAATCCGTCCCCTTAGTCCACTTGGGTACCCGGCCAGATAGACGATCAGAGTAGCCGCTTCACGCACGACAGGCAACCATGGGCTGGGCGTACCCACCGTAGTGTTCCGAGAATGCAGCAGTTGCAGGTTTTTCAGTGTTGACCCATCGACCAACCGAACCCTCTGCATGACGAAGTTTTGCCGAGTTCGACACCAATTGCTTCCCCAGCAGAGTGCTCGCACGGGCTGATTGACTTTACTTGCTGACTGTCTGCTTGGGATTTGCCGACCGGTCTACCACTGCTGATTCAAGGTGGTCCGCGAGCCAATCGACACTTGCGCTGACCATCAACTCAAGACTGACCGGATCTCCAAACAGGCGGTTGGAATCAGCGATTCGAAGCAATTCGTGCCGGCCGCCAAGCGCGACGTCAATCGCTTCGACAGACTCCCGCAGCGCGGTGTCATACTCAGCATGAATCAGCAGCGTGGGCGCACGAACGTGTGAGGCCGCACCGACCTCCTTGCCGCAGATTGGCCCACGGATAACCAGCGTGCGGACAGCCGTCTGTTTCGCAGCATAATGCAGCGCGATGAGCGCGCCGGTGCCTGCACCGTTGAGGCCGATGCGCAACTCATCCACTTCATGAATGTTCTGCACTGCTTGGAAGACAGCGTGAAGATCGTGCAGCATTTGTACATCGGTTGCATCATCTGGCGTCCCTTCGGAGCGGCCGTGACCGGTGAAATCCATTCGCACGCCGATGATGCCGCGTTTGGCTAGACGCTGGCTGATGGGAACAGAGCGTGGGCTGCGTGCGTCACTGTCAAACCCATGCGCGAACACGACAGCCGGGCGCGGCGCGTCCCCGCGATCAAGGTTGGCAGGGATGTCAAGCTCACAGCACAGCAACTTACCACGTGAGTTGGGAACCTTCATCACGTGTGTGCGAATGCCGCGATCGCTCATTGGTTGTGTGCGGACCCAGTTTTGAATGATGGCAAGGACGGACTCATCAGTGGCTTGAATGAAATGCTCGTAGAAGCCGCTGATGTCCTTGACGTTA
>PWVT01000029.1 GCA_003562195.1 Phycisphaeraceae bacterium
CAGTCTCATCTTCGCGCTACCTATCGCAATTTCTTCCCGCCAGAGGCGCGCTGGCAGTTCGCAGGTATTCGATTAACGAGGACGGTATGACCACCGAACCCAGCAGTATGCTTGATGTCCAGGATTTTGAGCCAGCCGAGGCCGTGTTTCGTCGCGAAGTGATTGAAGGACTCAGGCAGTCGCCGAAAACGCTTCCGTGCAAATACATGTACGACGAGCGCGGCTCGCAGCTTTTCGATGACATCTGCGAATTGCCTGAGTATTACCCCACGCGCACCGAGCTTTCGATCATGCGCGAGCACGCGGATGAAATGGCGGACGCGCTTGGCGAGAACTGTCTTCTGATCGAATACGGCAGCGGTAGCAGCATCAAGACGCGGCTGCTGTTGGAAGCGATGAAGGATCCTGCCGCGTATGTGCCTCTGGATATCTCGCGGGAGCACCTGGCCAAGTCCGCAGCGAAGCTATCCAAGCTCTTTCCCGGACTGCAAGTGATGCCAATCTGTGCTGATTACACAGCCGACTTTGAACTGCCGCAGCCAGACAAGCCCGCAGAGAATACCGCCGTCTACTTCCCCGGCTCGACCATCGGCAATTTTCTCCGGGGTGAGGCAATCGAGTTCTTGCGGCATATCGCAGAAGTCGTCGGGAGCGGCGGTGAATTGCTCATTGGTGTGGATATCAAGAAAGACATTCCAACTATGGAGGCCGCATACAACGATGCAGCCGGTGTCACCGCAGCATTCAATTTCAATCTGCTCAAGCGATTCAATCGCGAGCTTGATGCTGATATCGATTTGGACTCATTCCGCTTCCGCGCCATTTGGAACGAGCAGGAAAGCCGCATTGAGTCTCATCTGATCAGCAACATAGAACAGACCATTCATATCGGTGGTGAGGCCGTCCACTTCGACAAAGATGAGCGTGTTCGAACCGAGTGTTCATACAAGTACGCATTGGACGACTTCGCCTCCATCGCTGATCAGGCGGGCTTTGATGTGCGGAAGGTATGGATGGACGACAACAATCTTTTCAGCGTGCAGTATTTGGTGGCTCGATGATTTCGTCATCGCAAAGTGGCTCAGCACGAAAATGAAAAACAGAAGAGATTTCGCTCCTCTGTACATTGATCTCTTCTTGCCGTCAGTGAAAGAATCGGTCAGCGGCGGCAAGGCCCTGCGCCGAAGCAACTGATCTGCGAGGTAGTTTGGGTCGTAGACAAGCACCGCTATGCAATGCATGGCGGCAAGCTTGACACGACTCATAAATTAGCGTATGCTAACTCCATTGAGGCCTTTCCATGAGAACGGTGTTTTCAATTGTTGTTGTGTTCGCTATTGGCACTCTTGCTGGTTGCACGCATTCGCAGGATGTCTCGCTCCGTTCGGATATTCGGGCGGCGGGGATCATCAATAAGACATATCAGACAAGTGAGCCATTCTATATCAGCACCTTTCTGAATCATCGTTCCATTTGCACCGACTTGGATTTCAAAGTCGATTCACCCGTTGAGATCCCGCCGGGAACAGTGGTTCGGGTCACTGGCGTTCGGCGCTTCTGGAGCATAAAGACGACTTCGTATCGCCCGGTCGTTGAGATTGGCAGTGAATCGTTTGTAGTGGAACGGGGGGTGCTGTATCTCTCGAAGCTTCCCATCGGGACGTGGATCCAAGGGTTTCGTCCGGTAGAGGATTTGTCGTCGATTGATTCGGAACGTCTTGTGAGTCTACTGGCGAATCAGGAGTGGCAAACCCGCTTCGCTGCTGCGGATGCGTTGAGACGAACGCAGCCGCACACTCAATCCATTAATGAGCGAATACTGCTTGCGCTTCATCACGAAAATGATCACGACGTTCGGATACGCCTGTTGCATGCGCTGGATGATGCTGTCGCGCAACACTACCCATACGATCTGGTCGCAATGTTGCAGCGAGAAATGGTAACGCGATTCGAGATCCAGCGAGTTCGCAGTCTACTCTCCTCTGTTGGGGAGGCAGTGCTTCCCGCGCTGCGTCTCGCGTTGCGGCAAGTGAGCGAAAAGGATCGATTTGTCGTAAGACGAATCGAACGGGTTCTGCGAGACATCGGCCCTGAAGCCAACTCCTTGCTCCCAGCCCTCGAAGGGGCGCGACACCGCCAAGGAAGGAACACGAATGTAACACCGATGTGGATGCTCAATCAGAAAGAGTAATCTGGTAGTGCAAGAAAAACGCCCCGGCAAGTGCCGGAGCGTTGGTTGTTGCGAGAATGTTGGTCAGTTCAGTACCGATAGTGGTCCGGCTTGTAAGGGCCGTCCATCGGCACGCCGATGTAGTCGGCCTGTTCCTTGCTGAGCTTGGTCAGTTTGGCGCCGAGCTTGTCCAGATGCAGACGCGCGACCTGCTCATCGAGATGCTTGGGCAGTGTGTACACCTGCTTTTCGTAGTTGTCGTTGTTCTGGTGCAGTTCAATCTGTGCCATGACCTGGTTGGTGAAGCTGTTTGACATCACGAAGCTCGGGTGGCCGGTGGCGCAGCCGAGGTTCAGCAGGCGGCCTTCAGCGAGCACGATGATGCTGTGGCCGTCGGGGAACTGCCATTCGTCAACCTGCGGCTTGATGTTCACACGCTTCACGCCGTCCATCTTCATCACGCCCGCCATATCGATCTCGTTATCGAAGTGGCCGATGTTGCCGACGATCGCCTTGTCCTTCATCTTGGACATGTGATCGGCGGTGATGATGTTGAAGTTACCGGTGGCGGTGATGAAGAGGTCGGCCTTGTCGATTTCATCTTCAAGGGTGACGACTTCATAGCCCTCCATCGCTGCTTGAAGCGCACAGATCGGGTCGATCTCGGTGATCTTCACGCGGCAGCCCTGGCCCTTGAGCGACTGAGCGCAGCCCTTGCCGACGTCGCCATAGCCGCAGATGACCGCGACTTTGCCGGAAAGCATCACATCCGTCGCTCGCATGATGCCGTCCACCAGCGAGTGGCGGCAGCCGTAGAGGTTGTCGAACTTGCTCTTGGTGACCGCGTCATTGACGTTGATCGCGGGGAACAGCAGCGTGCCCTTCTTATGCATCTCATACAGGCGCATCACGCCGGTGGTGGTTTCCTCTGAAACACCACGCAGGCCGGCTGCGATCTGCTCCCAACGCTTCGGGTTCGCAGCATGCACATCACGCAGCAGGTTCAGCACGACGTTGAACTCTTCGCTGTCGGCCGTTGACGGATCGGGGAAGTTGCCGGTCTTGGTGAATTCGGCACCCTTGTGAACGGCAAGCGTAGCGTCGCCGCCGTCATCGAGAATCAGGTTCGCGCCCTTGCCGTCTTCAACACCCGGCCAGTTGAGCGCCTGGAAGGTACACCACCAGTACTCGGGCAGTGACTCACCCTTCCACGCAAAGACCGGCACACCCTTGGGGTTGTCCACGGTCCCGCCGCTGCTCGGCGGGCCGACCACCACGGCGGCTGCCGCGTGATCCTGGGTGGAAAAGATGTTGCAACTCACCCAGCGAACTTCCGCGCCGAGTTCAACGAGTGTTTCAATCAGCACAGCTGTCTGGATGGTCATGTGCAATGAACCCATGATGCGTGCGCCCTTGAGCGGCTGCTGGCCCTTGTATTGCTCTCGCAATGCCATGAGGCCGGGCATCTCATGCTCGGCAAGTTCGATTTCCTTGCGGCCATAGGTGACGGTCTTTTCAGACAGGTCCGCAACCTTGTAAGGCATGTCAGAGAACAATGGAAGGCCGGTGTTCATGAACTCGGCGGTCGCGGCGGGAGGGGTGGCGGTCGTAGTCACAGAAAGATCTCCGATTTCGTATCAGCGTTGTGCGATTCAATTGCGTTACACGGGGCGGGAAATCCCGCTCCGAAGAGCATATTACAGATTCATCCGTTCATCCGGATGATGCGATCAATGGTACGTCTGCGGGGGCTGGAGGTCAATTTTCAAGCTGTGAAACGTAGCAATCCCCTGCTGAGCCAAGATTGCGTACTGGTACAGTTTGAAAGTGGAACAGGCCTCTGGCATGTAGATACGTTCCTCAGGCGGGACGCCTGTGCCACCGGATTCAAACTGTACCAGTACCC
>PWVT01000259.1 GCA_003562195.1 Phycisphaeraceae bacterium
ATGCAGTTGCCACGTTGACTTGCTGTACCCGGCCGGGGCGGCAGCGATGATCTTGTGCGCACCACGATCGCGCACTGACGAGATTGCTCCAAGTATTTTGGCTCCCGTCACCACGCCCTGACTGACTACGATGACCGTTCGATTTCGAACGTCGAGGTTCGGCAGAATCTCGCGGATGGGTGCACGACGCCGCTGCAATGTGCGGAATGCTTCACGGCCCGGTTCAACCATCTGCTGGCTGGTCAGGTGGTGCCAGCGCGCGGTGGATTTGATCATGGAGATCCGGCCGTGTTCGTCGATCGCACCGACAACATGGTCCGGCGAGGATGGAGCACACAAGCGTTCAATCAGCAGCACATCCAACGGCGCTTCCAGCGCCGTGGCGACAACTTCACCGAACATCACTCCTCCATTGGCCAAGCCGAGCACGATGGGTTGATCGTCCCGAAGGAATTGCAGGTTCTGGGCCAGCTCTTCGGCTGCCTCACGCTGATTGCGGAACAAACGCATGGCTGTCCCCTTTCGCAATCGTCCACTTCGACGAATTGCCCTACAGCACTTTCTTCTTGGGATTGTACCACGGAGAATTGTCGGAGGTTTCACCCGCGTCGTTTTTCCAGCAGCGAGAGCAGCAGTGGAAGGACGAAGAGCGAGGCCACCATGAGCGCCGTCGCCCCCAGAGCCATGACGATGCCCAAACTCTGTAGCCCACGGTGGCTGGCTGTAGCCAGGCAGCCAAAGCCGATCATCGAGGTCATCGATGTCATAAACACAGCCCGACGCGTGGAGCCAAACGTCGTGCGATCATCCGCATCATGTGAGCCGGATGCAATGTCCTCGGGATGACGCTCTCGGTAGCGTCGCATCAAGTGGATTCCACTGTCCACGCCGATGCCAATGAGAATCGGCACGGCGAAAAAGTTGGCGTGGTTGAAGCTGACATCGAACAGTGCCATCAGTTGAAGCAGCCAGAACATGCCGACAATCAGAGGCACCATCGCCAGCATCGCATCGCCGACCCGGCGCAGATCGAGCCAGAGCAAAATGAACACCGCGACAAATGCGAGCGATGCTGCAGTGATGAACGCGCGAAGCATCTCAATGAGCGATTCGTATTGTGTGATCGGTACGCCGGTGGCATCGGGATCGACCTCGCGCATGGCCTGCACGAATCGCTCCATGGGTTCAAACTCCCAGACATTTTCGACCGGATACAACGCGACGAGGAGGTTGCCGCGCTCAGAGACAAACATATCTCGTACCGCCTGAGGCAGTGCATCGCGTAGCGGCATGGTGTCGCCTTCAAGCATCGTACGCACAGCCCATGCAGTCTCGGCTACGCGGCGTTCAGCGTTCGTACGAGCCGTCTCCGCGATGGCTTCATCACCCAACTGGATTTCCAATGTCTCAACTCGATCGCGCAAGGCGGCCAGGTGGTCGGCTTCCTCCAAGCCCTGCATGCGAGCGCCGGTGACGATCGTGCTCATGCGATGATGGAGCGTTCGAACTGTGGCCGCATCAAGTTGTTCGGGCATGGTGTCAAGATCAACCTTGCTCGTACGGTGCAATCGGTGTCGCAGGGCATCACGCTCCTCGCTGGGCACCTGAATGATGTCAAACACGCTACCGGTTCGTGCGATGGGCTCATGATCGGCGGCTCTATGTTGAATCTCCAGAATCTCCGTTTTGGTTTCAACAATCACCGCGCCAAAAAACGATTCGCCGGAATCTTCGAGGATGCGATGCTCCCATTGCACTGATTCGAGGTCCTGCGCTTGCAGATCCAGCAGGTTCTTGCCAAATTCCAATCGCAACAGCAGCGGTGAAAGCAGTAGCGTCATCGCAACCATGATGCCGAGGTACAGCCCCGGCCGGGCCATAAGTGCATTCCATGCTCCACGTTGAAGCTTGGAACGATCGGGCAGCACGGGCTTTCGAGCGCCTTTGCGCAATCGGGCACGATCAAATACGATGATCAAACTTGGCAACACCAGCAACATAGCGAGCAGGCATAGCAGCAAACCGAAGCCCGCGATCAAACCCAGTTCGCGCAGTCCCTGGAACTGCGTGAAGATGGCCATGAAGAATGCCATGCTTGATGTGATCGCACCCGTGATGTTGCCTCGGCCGGCGGTGAGTGTGGCCGTTGTGACCGCGGCCTCGATGCCGGCAATGGTGTCCGCTTCATTTCGCCGCTGTTCCTTATAGCGTGAGACGAAGTGCACGCCAAAGTCGATGCCGACGCCGACGAGTACGAGCGTGAACACGATGCTCAGCAATGTAAGTTGGCCGATGAAAAGCGTGGTCACGCCGAAGGTCCATGCGATACCGTAGAGCAATGACACAACCGCAAGCGCAGGATGCCAGATCCCACCGATGACGATCATAAAGAGAATGGAAACCAGAATGATCGCTGCGATGGCAGCGCGGGTCATGTCGCGATCACTGGTGGCCATTTCATCCGCCTGAAGCACCGGCTTACCCGTGAGGCCGATCTCCACATCGGGAAACGCCTGGCGCGCCTGATCGAGTACGCCGCGAATCTGTCGCAACGGCTCTTCAATGACTGCGAGGGTGCCGAAGTCGCGCACGGGTTCAATCTGAAGGAAGTGCAGCTTGCCAGTGGGGGAGACAAGGTACTCGCGCTGCGGCAGGGGAATGAACTGCTCCTGGGTGAGCGCCTCAGCAAGAAAGAACGCCGCCGCTGCCAATTGCTCCTGTTCTTGCTCGTCATCACTTTCCATGAGTTGCTGCAACAGTTGTGCAGCCGTGTCAGCCGCAACCGCAGGGCCATGCGCCAGCGCATCGAATGCACCTGCTGCTAACGAGAGTTCACGCAAGTCCGGCTCGGGCATCGCGCGGGTGGCGATGCGCAATTGCTCCTCTGGTTCGATCACGTAGTTGATCGATGGTACGCCATCGAGTGGCGCGAGATGCTCGCCGAGATAGTCCACCACTGCTTCGCGCTGCGAGGCATCAGTGCCCGCCACAACGACGAAGAGGTACTCCAAATCTCCGAACTCATCAAGAAAGCGCTGGTACTCCGCCATAAACGGCTGATCGCGCGCAATCAGCGCATCAAGGTCGGCATTCAGTTTAAGCTCAAAGGCGGTATACACCACTGACGCGACTGCAGCGATTGTGCTGACAATCAGCACCAGCCACGGCTGGCGGCAGGTGAAGTGGGCAATCAATTGAAGCAGGGAATGAATCATGAACCGTGAAGGATACTCATCCCAGCAGTTCGAGCGCCTCACCGATGGTTTCCACACGGATCAACGTGCCGGAACACGGGACATCGGGGCTGTCTTTGGGCACAAGCACATCTCGATAGCCCAATCGGTTTGCTTCGCGTACGCGCTGGTCGAGCTGGTGCACATGCCGCAGTTCACCGCCGAGGCCGACCTCGCCGACGACAGCAGTGCTGGGCGAGAGTGAGCGGTTGTAATGTGCACCAGCGATGGCGAGGCAGATAGCCGTATCCGCAGCGGGTTCGATGACCTTCAGACCGCCCACGGCCGATGCAAAGATGTCCTGGTCGGCGAGGCGCAAACTGCCGTGCTTTTCCAGCACGGCTATGAGCATGGCCAGCCGATTGGCATCAAGTCCGGAGGTCTTGCGTTTGGCGCTGCCGAGGAAGCCCGTTGCGGTCAGTGCCTGGACTTCCACGAGCAGCGATCGGGTGCCATGCACGGCCGGGCACACGACGGAGCCGGGCCGAGCCGGTTCATCCGGTGAGCGCAGGTTAGATACATTGGCCACTTCCTCAAGGCCTGAGCCGGTCATCTCAAAAAGGCCGACTTCAAGGGTGGTGCCAAAGCGATTCTTAATGCCGCGTACGACGCGGTGTGAATGATGGCGGTCACCTTCAAATGAAAGCACCGCATCGACGAGATGTTCAAGGAGCTTCGGCCCGGCAAGCTGGCCGTCCTTGGTGACATGGCCGACGAGCACGATGGCAATGTTCGCCAGCTTGGCGAGGTAGACCAGTTCGGTGCAGCAGCGGCGAAGTTGCGTGATGGACCCCGGCGAAGCGTCGAGGTCCGGTTTGTACACCATCTGAATCGAGTCGA
>PWVT01000243.1 GCA_003562195.1 Phycisphaeraceae bacterium
AAGCTGCCGTGCAGCAGTTCTTCGCGGGCCTGTTCAAGGCCGTTGACGATGGTGCAGACATGCCCCGGCCGGCGCAGCGCTTCAGCCATGACGTCCGCGTGCTCGGGTTCGTCATCAACCAGCAGGACCTGGGCGCGATGCTCAGCTTTCTCGCTCATAACTCGGGTATTGTAGTAAGGGGATCAGGGGACCAAGGCATCGGGGCAGTGATGGCTCCGGTTTATCCCTGCACATCAAGCTGTCGTCCCATCTGTACAGCCACCGCAGCTTCGATGCGATCAGCTGCTCGGTTATACATTTGAAACACGTTTCCAGTCGTCGCCGGTGCGGATGTTGCGTTGAACTCCACGGGCTTGTCCACACGGCCGGCAACGAGCGCATCGGTCGCGGCCGGTTTGGCAGTCGGAGCGGCGGGGGCAGTGGGGGCTGCTGGCGCAGCCGGCTTGATGGCGTACGCCTTGGCAATGTGCATGGGTAGTGCGGAATCAATGCGCATGGCGGGCAGTATATCAATCAACCGGCGAACCGTTGCCATCGGCTGTCAGCATGATCGCTGGACAGCCGATGGCCGTCTACGGGTTACTCCACGTCTTTTCCTTCAACAACATCTGAAAGTGGCGGGGCGTCATGCGGCGGGTCCATCTTGCCGGACTTGAGTCGTCGCATGTAATCGTGGTATGCCTTCATCGCCTGATGACCAAGTAGAAGCATAATGGGGATATTGGCAAAAAGCATCACGCCAGTACCAATACTAATCCAGACATCCAGTTGATCTTCATCACCAACGAAGCCAAGTGTGGCCACAATGATGAGCAGGCAATAGATGAGCTTGTAAGGCACGACGCCACGTTCCCCAAACAAATAGATGACTCCCTGCTCACCGTAGTAGCTCCACGCAATCATCGTGGAGATGGCAAACAGCCACGCCGCAAGTGTGACCAGCCACATACCAAGGCCAGGTATCACTCGGTCAAAGCCGTGGGCCGTAAGCGACGCAGCAGGGTACGCGCCATACACACCAACGCTCGGTACATGCGGTTCGTGCGAGCTATCCAAGTGATCGATTCTCAATGCCTGCCCACCCAGCAGGCCGAAACGCGGCGTACCCCAATTGACAATTGGCGAACCGTCGTCGTCGATCCTAATCTCGCCAGAATAGCGATGAATGCGGTCAGCAGTGTCGCTTATGGGATGGGCATGCACCAGAAGGAACACACTGTCGCCATTACGCCATTCGCCAGCATACTCCCGAATGTCCGCCGGCTTTCGCTGTATCTGGGTTGGAGCTAATGCCCAAGTCGGTGTCGATCCATCGTAAACATACCGAAACACGACCAGCGGAGGTTCATTGCTAGGAACCGACTCCCACGCTACGGAAAAAACGCCGTTGTTCTCGTGCACCGTGCCGGCGATTGCGCGGCGGCCGGGGAGACCGGTCCCGTGCAGATTGCTCAACTCGGCCAGTACGAAGATGTTGTCGCCGCCCCTCCAGCGCCGATCATCCTCACGCGGCGGCGGGGCAACATCAGGCAATGTCCACATGTGCGGTTCACCGGCAACGCTGGTAACGGAAAGCTGCTCATCAAACTGTGCCACATGATCGTTGATCATGTTGAATTCCGGCATTTCTACGAGGTCCGCCTCGGTACCGCGATTCCACGCACCGCTGAGGAGGATGACCATGGTCGTCAGCGTGCAGACCACGATGGTGTCGATGAACGGCTCCAGACCGGCCACAATACCTTCACGGACTGGCTCATCGGTCTTGGCTGCGGAGTGCGCGATCGGTGCTGAGCCCTGGCCCGCTTCACTGGAGAACAGCGCTCGTTTCATACCCATGAGGAAGGCATAGCCGAGTGTACCGCCGATGAACGCGCCTTGTGCGTCGGTCGGTGAGAAAGCGTGAGTGAAAATCAGTTTGAACATCGCCGGTACTTCGTCGAGCTTCATCACCACGACGAGAATGGCTGCAAGCATGTACGTCACGCACATAAATGGGACAAGTCTTCCTGCAACGCCGCCGATGCGCTTGATTCCGCCGATGATGACCAGCCCGACAAGGACCGCGAGAATGATGCCGACGGCTGGCTGAGGCACCGTCGGAAAATACTGATTGGTGACCTGCGCGACGTTCCACGCTTGGAACATATTGCCACCGGTTACAGTTGAGATCAGTAGTGTGATGCAGAAGATCCCACCAACAGCAACACCGATTGGTTTGAAGATGCCCCCCCAATTGCTCATGCCTTTACTTACCACCCACATCGGCCCGCCGTGGGGGTTGTTGGGATCATCGGTATTGCGATAAAGCATTGAGAGTGTGACTTCGGTGGTCTTGATCGCCATCCCGAGCACACCGACCATCCACATCCAAAACACCGCACCCGGCCCACCAAGCGCGATTGCCAGCGCCACGCCGCCGATGTTACCAAGACCAACTGTTGCGGAAAGCGCCGTGGACAGCGCTTGGAAGTGATTAATCGCTCCCGGATCATCCTTGTTATCAAACTTTCCGCGGATGATCGCGGTACCGTGGGTGAGTGCACGATACTGACTGAAGACGCTCCAGACCGTGAAGAGTAGACCGGTGCCGAGAACGATGAATAGCACGTAGTCGTGCCACAGGATGCTGTTGATGAGATTGAGGAAGTCTTGCATGTGAGCGTTACCTGATGTGCCTGTTTGAAGGGATTACTCGGTCTCGACTTGTTCCACGATTTGTTCTTCATCCTCATCGTCACCACCGAAAGTAATCAGGTTGACGGCGTTGAGGAAGACCACGAGGACGGCGATGGGGACGATATAACGCAACAACTGCACCCATCCCCAATAGAGCTTGCCAAGTTTGGTACCAGCCATGAACGCCTGTCGCCGCGCTTCATCACCGACCCGCCACGACACGAACAGGGCGATACCGAGTCCGCCCAGCGGGAGCATGAGATTGAACGCGAGGTAATACAGCGCGTCGAACCAGTTCATCTCGCCCGCCTCACCGAAGATGCGGCCGAGGAAGGCCGAAACGCCATCACCGAACAACGCCGAGCTGGCGCTCAGTGCGCTGGGGATACCGACAAGTAGAATCACTCCGCCGGTGAACATCGTCGCCTTGATTCGTGTCCAGCCGCGTTCGTCAATGAAGTAGCTGGTCGCCACTTCCAGCAGTGAAATTGCGCTGGTGATCGCTGCAACGCTCAGTAGGAAGAAAAACAGTGGGGCCAGAACCAGACCGCCCGGCATCTCGGCAAATGCCACAGGCAAAGTCGAGAACACAAGCCCCGCCCCGTCCGTCGGCTGCATGCCTGCGAGAAAGACGATCGGGAAGATCACAAAAGCTGCGAGAATCGCCACCGAGACATCCAGTACGGTGATAATGATCGAGGAGCCGACGATGTCATCCGTTCTTCGCAGATAACTGCCGTAGGTGATGAGCGCTCCCATACCAAGTGACAAACTGAAGAATGCCTGTCCCAGTGCCTGTAGCGCGCTGTTTGCAGTGAACGCCGGTTTCTCATCGAGGTACTCAAGCAACTCCGCATCATGGATGCCTAGGATGAATTTGATGCCCATGCCGGCGCCGTCAGTGCTGAGCGACCAGAACAGCAGGATGATCATCAGTCCGAACAGAGCTGGCATCAGCACCTTGGCGCACAGTTCGATCCCGCCCTTGATGCCTGCCGCAACGATGCCTGTCACGATGACCATGAAGATGATGTGCCAGAGTGTGCTGACCTCTGCATTACCTGCCAAAGTGCCAAATTTTCCGGTGATTTCCTCGCGCTGCGTTTCAATTGCCGCCACATCCGCTGCGGCATCAATGATGAACCCTTCGGTGACCGACAGCCACAGAAAGTGCAGACTCCAACCGGCCACGACGCTGTAGAAGGAGAGGATGATGAACGCGGCAACCACACTGAGCCATCCCAGGCCCATCCATGGTGTGCCCGGGGCTGCCAGTTCGCGATACGCCCCGACCGGCGATTTCTGCGAGGTACGGCCGATGAGGATTTCCGCCATCATGATCGGCACACCGATCAGTGCGACGGCGAGCAGGTACACCAGGACGAACATGCC
>PWVT01000117.1 GCA_003562195.1 Phycisphaeraceae bacterium
GCTACCTGCACTCCGGCTTTGAAAAGCTCGGCGAGCACATGGACTACAACCAGTATGTCACGGTTGTCAGCCGGATGGATTACATCTCGCCGATCGTCAACGACATCGCCTGGCACCTTGCCGTCGAGAAGCTCTTCGGCATCGACGTCACGCCGCGCTGCAAAGTCGTACGCACGATTCTCGCGGAACTCGGCCGCATCCAGAACCACCTTTTGTGCGTCGGTGCAGCAGCGCTCGACCTCGGCGCGTTCACGGGCTTTCTCTACGGCTTCAATGAACGCGAACATATCTACGACATCATGGACTTCATCTCCGGCCAGCGGTTCCACCCGGACTGGTCTCGCGTCGGCGGGGCCATGCAGGACCTGCCCGATGAAGAAATCTTCAAGAAGATGGTCCGCAACTTCATCGATGTGCGCATGCCCAAGGCCATCAAGGACATCGAAACGCTCCTCAATCGCAACCGCATCTTCATCGACCGCCTGCAGGACGTCGGACACATCAGCGGCGAAGATGCTATCGCTTGGAGTCTGAGCGGTCCGCTCGCCCGCGCGTCGGGTGTGCGGCGTGATCTTCGCAAGGATGAGCCGTACTTGTGCTATGCCGACAATTGGGATGGCGATGGTGCTGAAGCCGTCAAGTTCAACGTCGTCGTCGCTTCTGCCGGCGACTGCCTCTCGCGTTACCACGTGCGGCTGGAAGAAATCAGGCAATCGTGCAGCATCATCGACCAGCTCATCGACAACATTCCCGGTGGGCCGATGGACCTCACTGTCGATGGCAAGACGCGCATCCCGCCCAAGGGCGATGTGTACGGCTCGATCGAAGGCATGATCCAGCACTTTGAGTTGTTCATGTACAACCGCGGCTTCGACACGCCCATCGGCGAGGCCTACGGCTGCATTGAATCGCCCAACGGTGAACTGGGGTACTACATCGTCGCCGACGGCGGCCGCACCCCCTGGCGTTGCAGCACGCGCCCGCCATCGTTTATCAATTATCAAACCCTGCCGCGTATGCTCGAAGGACATATGCTGGCGGACATCGTTGCGGTACTCGGATCAATCAACGTGATCGCCGCGGAACTGGACCGCTAACGCGGAGGCATGTTTATCAATGGCCTGGATCGTCAAACCATCTGCAACAGCGAAGATTCCCACGCGTGATGAGGCGTACCTCACCGATGCGGCTAAGACGCGCTATGAGAAGGACATCCTGCCGCGCTATGAGACGAAGATGGGCGCGCTGATGCCCATCCTGCACGACATTCAACACGAGAACGGCCACATCCCCTACCAGGCGATGATCGAGATCGCGAAGTTTCTCGAAATCACGCCCGGCGATGTGCTCGACACCGTCTCGTTCTACGAAGAGTTTCACACCGAGAAAGTCGGCAAGTACATCATCGGCGTGTGCCAGTCCATCGCGTGTGAGATGTGCGGCCATCAGGCGATCATCGATCACGTCCGCCAGAAGCTCGACATCGAACCGCACGAAACCACCGAGGATGGCAAGTTCACCCTCCTCGCGATGGAGTGTCTCGGTGCGTGCGAAGGCGCGCCGTGCGCATTGATCAATGAAGATCGTCATGACAATCTTTCGATTGAAACGATCGACAAACTCATCGACAGCTTGCCGGATTGAACGATGCTGAAAGCCATGACCACGCCACCGCGCAAAACCATCATGCGATCCCTCGGCGAGTTCTGTGGCCACATCGTCAAAGCCGTCAAGGCCGATCCGGCTTCCGAAAAGAAAACGCTGCGCAAGACGGTCGAACAGGAAGACCGCGGCAATGTCACGCTCCGGCGAACGACAGTTGAGGAGATCGAGTTTCGCGATAAACGCAACTGATCTCCCGCGATACCACGTGCTCGCCGCGTGCAATCGCCCCCAGCGTGTGCTCCAGCGCAGCTTTGTAACTTGTGCGTTCATCCAGAAACCGCTGTCCCGCCTGAATGCTGCGGCGCTGTACCGCATCGTACCGCTGAGCATCGTCAGCCAACTGAACAATTGCAGCGTTATATGCTGCGACATCGTTCGGCGGCACGGCTGTGACCGCACCGTCCAGATACTCCAGCGCGGGGCATACCGGCGAGCTGATCACCGGCCGGCCTGCGAGCAGGGCTTCGACCACAACCATGTTGAACCCTTCGACGAACTCGGTCGTTGTCGGCACAACCACCACGTGCGAGCGGCTGAAATGCTCGCGCATCTGCGTGCGGTCGCACCAGCCATGCAGGAAAACTGTCGATGCTAGCCCGGCACGATCAACCTCAGCGCGAAGCTCGTGAAACGCTCCGCCGTCACCGCAGATATCAAACACGATGTCATCCCTGCCGTGCTCGCGCTGCGTTTTGGCTACTTCAAGCAGATCGAATACGCCCTTGCAGTGTTCGACTCGTCCCGCATACATCACACGAAACGGCCTGCTTCCCGCTTGCGGCTTGGCGATCCCCGCAAACACCTCCTCACGGAACTGCGGTAGAAAGTCCACAAACGCACCGCACCGCCCGCCCGTCAACTCCCGCACCTGTCGCTTCACATCCTCCGACACACACAACACCGCCTCCGCGCCCCACCGATACATCGGTACATGCAGTTTGCCCGCCATTCGTCGTAGGCCGCGCGGCGGGGCGAATTTTCGCCACAAGACACAATGCAGCGCCAACACAAACCGCACTCCGCACGCGCGTAACAGGCACATCACCAACGGCGCAGGTCGAGGCCCCATCACTACGACATCCGCCCCGAATCGCAGCACATCACCAACAATCCGCCGCGCGTGATTGAGTTCCGCAAGGTGATACGCCAGACCGCGCTTCCCTCGTGAGGGATTGCCGCGATGTTCAATGATAAAATGGCCATCCTCGATGCGCTCAATGCGCGGGTGCTCGCCAATGAGCCACACGCGCGCCTGGAGCGATTCACACACATCATAAAACTGACGCGAAAACGGCACGTGTGTCACGCTGTCGATATCCACACCGTTGCGCCAATGCTGAAAACTGCCGATTGCATCGCCCGGCCCGTCCAGACACACGATTCGTAAGCGTGATCCGCTCATGCAACAGTCGGATCGTACACCGCATCCACCTGCTGCCCTGCCTCGATTGACTCCAACGCCCCTGCATTGGGGTGATGTTCGTAGGGACATGCGCTGCACGCGGATGCGTCACAGCACGAATTTGCTCAGGTCTTCATCCTTCATGATCGTCTTGAGCCGCTCGCGGACGAACTCGCCATCGATGCTCAGCGTCTTCTCGCCGCGCTTGACCATGTCCGGCGCATCGAAGCTGATCTCATCGAAAACGCACTCCATGACGGTCATCAGCCGCCGCGCGCCGATGTTCTCCATCGACGCATTCGCTTCCGCTGCCAGCTCAGCCATCGCATCGATCGCGCTGGCATCGAACGTGACGCGCATCCCTTCTGTTTCCAGCAGCGCTTCCTGCTGCTTGGTCAGCGCAGCATCCGGCTCGGTGAGGATGCGCTTGAAGTCATCGCGCGTCAGGGCTTGCAACTCCACGCGAATCGGGAAGCGGCCTTGAAGCTCCGGCATGAGGTCCTTCACCGCGGCGGTATGAAACGCGCCTGCCGCAACAAAGAGAATCTGATCCGTATTCACCACGCCGTGCCGCGTATTGACTGACGAACCCTCGACGATAGGCAGCAGGTCGCGCTGCACGCCCTGACGTGACACATCCGCCCCACCCTTGCCTTCGCCGGTTGCGATCTTGTCGATCTCATCCAGGAAGATGATGCCGTTCTGCTCGGTGCGTTCGATCGCCTGTTCGATGAGCTTCTCTTCATCGATCAGCTTGTCGGTTTCCTGTTCAAGCAGAATCGCCCGCGCGCGGCGGACGGTGACCTTCCGCCGATGCGACTTCTCGGGAATCAGGTTATCCAGAAACGAACTCACACCCGGATCGAACTGGTCCGGCCCCATCATGCCCATGATCGGCCCGGTCTGCTTTTCCTTGATGACGATCTCGATCTCGCGATCC
>PWVT01000205.1 GCA_003562195.1 Phycisphaeraceae bacterium
CAATTCCGTGTCGTGATGGCGTCGCTTGGACTCGGGCGATCGCGGATGGCGAAGACTATGAACTCTGCTTTACAGCCAGCGGCGATGTACCGGAGCATGTCGGTGGAGTTGCCGTGACGGCGATTGGCAGAGTCGTCACGCTGAGCGAGGATGGGGCAGGTGTCGTGGTGCGCGACGGAGACACCGTCTGGAACGCACAGGATCAGGGATGGCAGCACGAATCATGAACCTCAACGCCACCACGTCAGGTGAAGCAGAGACTGAACAGTTCGCAGCGGCCTTGGGACGGCGGTTACGCGGCGGAGATGTGCTTGCGCTAAGCGGCCCGCTTGGTGCTGGAAAGACCTGTTTTGTCCGCGGGTTGGCTCAAGGCTTAGGGATTGATCCTCGGCAGGTCTCAAGCCCAACTTTTCGCATAAGTCAGGAATACACCTGTGAGAACGGGCCGACCTTGATGCACATTGATGCCTACCGTTTACATGGTACTGACGAACTTGAAGGGATCGGCTGGGATGAACTGCTTGAGGCCAACGACGTGGTCATCGCAATCGAGTGGCCAAGTCGAGTTGAAGCCGCGTTGGCAAATTTGAATCCAATCGAGATTCGACTGAAGCCCGTCTCGGTAACACAGCGACTGATCGAAGTGCATTCCAGTGTCCAGCAGGCATCGCGACTGGAGGGATTCCATGAGTGATCCACGAAACGAACCGGCCCGCACGAACAATGGCTCATCTGCATCCGGCAGGCAACGTTCATGTTGCCCGATTTGTCATGCCAAAGTCAATGCCGGGATGGAGACGTATCCGTTCTGTTCTAAGCGGTGCCGACTGGTCGACCTTGGGCAGTGGTTCAGCGGTTCGTACACCGTTTCGCGGCCGTTGGAGACCGAAGATTTTGAAGAGTCGTAGGTACCGGTGGACGATCACTCGCGAGCTTCGGGGCTGACCGCATAGATCTGAAATCGGTGGCCGACCGGCTCCCAGCCATGCTCGCGGCAGATGCGATCGCGCAGGCGGTTGAGTTCTTCATCAGTGAACTCGATATGCTTTCCGGTCTTCATGCACACGATATAATCGCGCGGCGCCTTGCCGTAAATGAGTTGATAATGCGCCTGTTTGGTGTCAAATAGGGCCTGTGTGATGATGCCCGCATCTTGAAGCAGCTTGATGGTGCGATAAATAGTGGCTTTCGAGACGCGATAGCCGCGTTTTCGCATCTCGGCCATGAGTTCTTCGACTTCAAATACATCATCGCGTTCGATGATCGCGTTGAGCGTCTCAGCCCGCTCAGGCGTGTACTTGAGGTTCTGAGTCTTGAGAAAGCGCCGAAAGACCGCGCAGAGTGGAGCCATGGCGGCCTCTTCAGGACTGCCAAACGGCGGCGCCGGAACGGCGCTTTCGCCGGGCACTTGCGGAACTTGATTGCGAATTGGCCGAAGATCCATGGTTGGATTCTAGCCCAAAAGCGATGTGTGGTCCGGGGCTTCAATCAAAGACAACTCGACCAAAGGCGACACGCAATGCATCGTGTTGTCTCGAGAGCGAAGTGTGCATCGTTTGTGGGGAATGATCTCGAAGGCCGGATCACTGAGGTGAACAATTTCGAGCACGAAATCCACGCACCAATCCCCTTGATTTTACATAACATGTATTATAGGACTTGCAAATGGGGGTGCAAGTCGCCTTCGCGGTCAGCCCGAAATACTGGCGTGGCCAGGAGTTTTCGCCATTTCAGCCGATTTGCCGCCGTGTTCGCCACTTTCGCCCAGACCGAATGCGTCGTGGACTACACGCAGGGCCTGTTCACCATGTTCTTTAGACACGATGCAAGTGATCTTGATCTCGGATGTCGTGATATTGGCGATGTTGATTCCCGCCTCGGCCAGTGCCTTGAACATCGTCGCCGCAACACCGGTGTGCGTGCGCATGCCCACGCCGACGGCTGCGACTTTCGCCAGGCCGACTTCAACGGCCATTTCACCTCGGCCGAGTTCATCGAGCGCGCGTTGCGCTGCCGGCTTGATTTCTGCGAGATCTTGAAACTCGACAGTGAACGAGATATCCACGCAGTCGCCGTACTCGATCTGCATAATATCATCGACCAGCACGTCCGCTGCCGCGATGTGTTTGAAGATCGTTGCCTCAACACCCGGCTGGTTGGGAATCTTGCGCAAGCTCACCCGGCCGAGATCAGGCGTCAGCGCGCATCCGACAACGGATACGTTTTCCATATCTGGTGTTTCCTCGATAATCATGGTCCCGGTTTCCGGGGACGCACTATGACGAACATGAATCGGCACGTTGTAGTTCCGGCCGAACATCACTGCACGGCTGTGCATCACGCCTGCGCCGAGCGACGCCAATTCGAGCATTTCCTCGTAGCTGATTCGTTCAAGCTTGCGGGCCTGGTTGACACGCCGCGGGTCTGCAGTGAATACGCCATCGACATCGGTATAAATTTCGCAGGTTGCCTTGGCGAGCGACCCGCTGAGGGCAGCTGCGAGCGCGACGGCTGTGGTATCTGAGCCACCCCTGCCCAGTGTCGTGATTTGGCCGTCGATCGATACGCCTTGAAATCCGGCGGCAACGACGATACGACCGGCATCCAGTTCAAAGCGAATTCGATCAGCATCAATCGAACGGATCTTTGCTTTGCAGTGAACGGGATCGGTGACAATGCCCAACTGGTGGCCTGCAAAGCTGACCGCGTCGATGCCGTGGTTGTGTATCGCCATGGCCATCAGGGCCGTGCTGGCCTGCTCACCGGTGGCAAGGAGAATGTCCAACTCGCGTTGACGCGGACGATCAGTGATCTCGCTGGCAAGTGAGAGCAAGTTGTCCGTTGTCTTGCCCATCGCGGAAACGACAACGACGACCTGATGCCCCTGCTCACGTGCCGCCACAGCACGCTTGGCGCAATTGGCGATGCGCTGTGGATCAGCCAGTGAGGTACCACCATACTTTTGGACAATCAGTGCCATGGTGTGATCTTATCGGCTTAAATGAGGGAAGCGCCATGAGCAATGAGCCGTGCTGATTTCCCGGCATTCACAACGCACACCCTTCGGGTTTGCTCAACGTATCAACCCACCATTGCGGCGCGTTGACGGTCCTGCTTGCGTCGTTCAGCTTCTGACAGCACTCGCTTTCGGAGACGAATCGAATTCGGCGTCAGTTCCACCAGTTCATCGCCTTCGATGTACTCCAACGCCGCTTCCAGTGTCAGTAGCCGCGGCGCTTTGAGTGTAACGGTGGCTTCCTTGTTTGATTCACGAACGTTGGAAAACGCCTTGGCTTTGACAACATTGACAGTGAGATCGTTTTCTCGCGTGTGCTCGCCAACGATTTGGCCTGCATAAACCGGGTCTTGCGGACGAATGAACATCACGCCGCGATCGGCGAGGTTCTGCAGGGCATAGCTGGTTGCCTGGCCGGTTTCGGTAGCAATGAGCACGCCAGCCACGCGCTTACGGGAGACGGTTCGCATTGGTGCATACCGGTCGAAGGTGTGATGCATGATCGCCTCGCCGCCGGTTGCAGTGAGCATGCGAGAGCGCAGGCCAATGAGCCCTCGTGCGGGAATTTCGCATTCAATGTGCATTCGCACGCCACGGGATTCGACCTTGAGAATCTCCCCGCCGCGGTTGCCGAGCAGTTCCATCGCAGCCCCCATCGCGTCGGATGATGTGTCCAGACTGAGCTTTTCAATCGGCTCGCAGCGCTCACCGTCAATGTTCTTCTCGATCACCTCCGGCGGGCCGACGGACAGTTCGTATCCTTCTCTCCGCATATTCTCCAGCAACACTCCCAAGTGCAGCAGACCCCGACCGGAGACGCGGAATTCCTCAGCTGAGTCACCCGGCTCAACGCGCAATGCGACGTTGGACTGAAGCTCACGTTGCAGCCGCTCGCTCAGTTGTCGAGACGTGACGTATCTGCCTTCCCTGCCAACAAACGGCGAATCATTGATGCGAAAGATCATGTGTA
>PWVT01000246.1 GCA_003562195.1 Phycisphaeraceae bacterium
AATGTCCGAGTAATGTTGATGTCGCCAAACTCAAGGCCGAGTACCTGGCGCAAAGCCATACAAGCCGAGGCGGGCCGCCCCTGCGATCTCGTATCTTTGGGTATGTCCGCGCGTTCAATCGTCTCGGCTCCGCGATGTACCCAGTCGCCAACGCGCTGGCAAGTTGGCCGATCACTCGCTCGCTTGCCAATCGCATGCTTGGCTTGGATGCGCGGCGATCACTGCCGCGCTTCGCGCCATCGCTGCATCGTTGGTTCGCATCGCGAGAAGGCCCCGTCAATACGAACGCGCCGGCGGTGGTGCTCTATCCGGATTGCTTTACGACGTACAGCGAGCCGCACATCGGCCGGGCTGCGGTGCAGGTGCTGGAATCACTGGGATACCGAGTGGTGCTGCCGAGGGTGGGCTGTTGCGGCCGAAGCATGATCAGTGTCGGGATGCTCCGCGAAGCAAAGCATGCGTGCTCCGCTACCGCGAAGGAACTGCAACGCATCCTGCAGCAGGAACAGGCCGTGGCCGTCGTTGGCTGTGAGCCGAGCTGCATCTCCGCGATAGTCGATGACTGGCCGGATTTGCAGCTCGGCATCGATCAACACGACCTCGGCCAACTCGTCAGCCGGACCTATGCAGTAGAGCAGTTCATCGAATCACATTGGGACGAGCATCCGCGCACGCCGACATTCCACGCAGACAGCGATTCGAAGCCGGTCATTCTGCACGGGCACTGTCACCAGAAAGCCCTCTGGGGTACGGCTGCGACGGAAACGCTGTTGTCGCGTGCATGCGGCGATCGGCTGCGCGTCATCGACTCGGGGTGTTGCGGCATGGCCGGCTCGTTCGGCTATACGCGTGAACACTACGAACTGTCCATGAACATTGGTGAACTTGCGCTCATGCCTGCGGTTCGCGAGGCAGCAGACGCCACCGTTGTCGCGCCTGGAACCAGTTGCCGGCATCAAATCAAGGATGCAACCGGTCGCACGGCGATGCACCCAATAGAGTTCTTCGCTGCGATGCAACAAGAGGCCTCAACCACTGCCTTCGTGGGTGCTGGCCGATAGTCAATCGCTTCCCATTCGCACTTCCATCGATGCGAGGTCACGAGCGATGATGCCGACGATCTCTTCCTGAAGTTCGCGTGAGCGTCGCAGGGTGAGCGGGTCGGGGATGTCATTCATCATGATGCTGAATGAACGTCGTCGCCCGTCGGGGGCCGTCACGTAGCCGCTGAGGCAACTGACGCCATTGATGTAGCCCGATTTGGCATGGACGAACATGCCGTGCAGATTGGTCGTGCGAAAACGGTTGCGCAGCGTTCCGGGGCCACCGGGCGTCGCCAAACTTTCGATGAAGGTGTATTCCACCGCATCATCATTGTGAAACGTGTTGAGCCATGCAGTCATGGCTGCTGGCGATACGCGATTATCGCGGCTCAAGCCGGATCCGTCAGCGATCACGATGCTTGATGCCAGGCCTGGGCGGCCAAGACGCTCGTGGATGGCGTGCCGCACCATCGTTGCGCCATTGACCCACGATCCGGGCTGTCGTGTCAACGCGGCACCGATGCGTTTGAGGATGGCCTCAGCGTAGAGGTTCTGGCTGTCGCGATTGCAACGCACGAGGATCGTACTCAGCGGTGTGGAAATGATCGGTGCGGCTAACTCGCCTTCAAATTTCGGATCACTCAGCTCAGCTAATCGAACAGATGCAACGGACACGCCCGCCTGATTCAGACGATGAGCCAGCAGGCGGCCAAACAGCGTGGGCATGTCGTGGATGGTGACAGGCACCGGGGCACGGTAGGTGTGTTTGACATTGCCATAAAAGCGAAGATTGTTGGTGCCGTGCTGCCGCGCGATCCACACACTGTTGGGATCATCCCGCCCGGTGCGGCTGGTGGAACTGTTGGCAATTTCGAGCGAGGGAATGTACGGCTCGAACCGGCTCACATCCGGACGTCCGCCGTTGGCTCCTGGTGACGGATAGAAGTGCAGGACATTCAAATGAAAGTTCAGCCCCGCCACCTCGGCGCAGTATCGCCGGTTCAACTGTTCGACCGGCCATGTGTGGTGGACAAACTCGCGGTCGAACACGCGGGCGTCAATGATAAGCTCATTTACCTGTTCAATGCCTGAGTCGAGAATCGGCTGAATCCAGAGGTCAAGGAACTCTTCCACACCGAGACCGCGGCCATCGTTGGCATTCATCATCGCCAATAACTGTGGATCGCCGAAGCCGGGATCACCTTCTCCCTTGACGATCAGTCGGTCACCTTCTCGGAGCAGGCGGGTATGAAACGAAAAGTCTCCACCAAAGACATGCAATGCCGCCCCTGTAGTGAGCAGCTTCATATTGCTTGCCGGAATCATGGCTTCATCGGGATTGATTTCCCCAATGGTTGTACGGGTATCGGAGTCTCGAATGCTTACCCCTAACGTAGCACCACGCAGCGGTGTGCCTTTGACGGCCCGCTCCAATTCCACCTGCACAGAGCCGAACACGAGGGTGGGTACGCTCTGCACGACCAATAACGCAACAACAACCAACCGGGCAAGATGAGACATGGATTCTCCTTGGAGGCGAATGACCTGCGGCATGATCCTATCGGCCGATCAGCGTTTGTCTCTCCAGCACCGTCCTGGAAGAGCCGAAATCTCCGCCAAGGCGGCTACGATGCTCCTGAAGACAGCCACAGTGTCATCAGCCGAGCGAAGGTTCGGTTGGTGCCACCGTGCGCGCGTGGAATAAACGATCGACCGAATTGCCCTGACTCCCACCATGAATGCCGCTGGTACTGTTCCGCCTCAGACCAATATTCCCTCGCTGCTCTGCCAACACCCGGCTGTGGCTGAACTGGTTGCATTCGCCCGCGCGGGTGGAGCGGCCGCTGCGCGTGGGGCGGTCGGTTCGAGCACTACGCTGGTTACGGCTGCATTGGCCACGTCGCTAGCCCGTCCAATTCTCCTGATTGTGGCCCATCTTGATGAAGCGGATGAAGCGCTAGACGAACTGGAATCATCCGGCATCGACGCTGTTCGCTTCCCGGCTGTGCAGTACGCCAAGGGCGAAAGCACGTTGAGCAATGACCTTCTTGCGGAGCGATTGCTCCTGGTGCGGCGAATTCTCGAAGGCGACATGCCCAGCGTCCTTATCGCGCCGATTCAGGCACTCATGCAGGGCATCCCACACCGAACCCAGATGGAGCATTCACTGCGCATCGTTGAGCCGGGGATGATGCTTGATGCACAAGAGTTCGCGGAATGGCTGGACCACTCCGGCTACCGTCGAGTTGAAACGATCGACGGGCCCGGCGAGTTTGCCATCCGGGGCGGCATCATTGACGTCTTCCCGCCCGGCACGGTCCCGACGCGTATCGACTTGTTCGGCGATGAGGTCGAAGGCATCTTCGAGATCGACCTTGGCACCATGGGCTCAGACCGACGGCTCCAACGCGTTGAGTTGATCAGCGGCGCGGAAACGGACTCGCAGGGCGAAAACGAACCGGGCCTGCTGATTGATGATTTACCCGTCGAAACGGTCGCCGTGCTTGCGGAGATGCTGGAGATCAACGAGCAGGCGCGGGGATACTTCGAGCGAGTGCATGAACCGACCGGCATCTTCACTGCACCGGAGGTGTTCAAGGCGATCACCCATCGTTGCCACGGTCTGCTGGAGATCAACCACCTCGGCAGCGGTGCTCCGCAGCGCGCCGTGGCATTGCCAGTGCAGCCGCTGCCGGGATTCTCAGAGGATTCCGTCGACGCCGTTGGTGAACTGGTTGAATTGGCGTCGGACCATGCGGTGACGGTGTTCTGCCAGAACGAAGGCGAATGCCAGCGAATGGGCGAGTTGCTTGCTGAACACAGCGATGCTGCGACGGTGCAGGTGAGTGAGCAGTATCTGCATAGGGGATTCATTCTCCGCGATATGCCGCAGCGTCCGATTGCGATGGTGCCGTATCACGAATTGATGCATCGCTTTTCAGTTCGTCGCCGCGTTCGCCAGACCACTGCAAATGCGATCGCAGGCGGGCGGGCGATGGATACGTTCCTCGAGTTGCAACCGGGCGATTACGTTGTGCATCGCGAACATGGCATTGCACGGTTCGTCGAGCTGCGGCACATCCGCGACAAGAATCGGGGTACCAGCGAGGAGTTCCTCACCCTTGAGTTTGCCGGTTCAAGCAAACTGCATGTGCCGGTCACGAAGATTGATCTTGTCCAGAAATACATCGGCGCGTTCACCGGCTCGCCGGAGCTTTCCACCATCGGGGGCAAGCGCTGGAAACGACAGAAGGAGCAAGTTGCTGAAGCGGTCCGCGATTTTGCAGCCGAACTGCTCCGCGTGCAGGCCGCCCGCGAAGCCATGCCCGGCATCCGGTATCCGGCCGACACCGCGTGGCAGCGAGAATTTGAAGCGGAGTTTCCATACAACGAGACCGAGGATCAACTCGCAGCCATCGCTGAGATCAAGCGCGACATGTCAAACGCCCGGCCGATGGATCGCCTCGTGTGCGGCGATGTGGGCTTTGGCAAGACCGAAGTCGCCATGCGCGGGGCATTCAAGGCCGTGGAATACGGCAAGCAGGTCGCCGTGCTTGTGCCGACGACCGTTCTGGCTGAACAGCATGAACGGACCTTCAAGGAACGCTTTGCCGACTACCCGTTTCGCATCGAATCGCTCAGCCGCTTCAAGAGCAAGGCCCAGCAAACCGAGTTGCTCAAGGCCCTGGACGCCGGCAGGATCGACGTGATCATCGGCACGCATCGCCTGCTCAGCAAGGATGTCAAGTTCGCTGACCTCGGCTTGCTGATCGTCGATGAGGAACAGCGCTTTGGTGTGGAGCACAAGCAAAGGCTCTTGGAGTTTCGCGCAACGACGGATGTCATGACGCTCAGCGCCACGCCGATCCCGCGCACGCTGCACATGTCGCTGCTGGGGCTGCGTGACATCAGTTCCCTGACGACGCCACCGCTGGATCGCCGAGCCATCGTGACCGAGGTGCTCACGTATGACTCGCAGCGTGTCAAGCAGGCGATTGATCGTGAGCTGGCGCGCGAAGGGCAGGTGTTCTTCGTGCATAACCGCGTGCAGAGCATCGACGCCATGGCCCAGCAGGTGCAGCAGCTTGCGCCCGATGCGCGCGTGATCGTCGGCCACGGCCAGATGCCCATGCGTCAACTCGAGTCCATCATGCTCAAGTTCATCCGCGGGCAGGCGGACATCCTCGTCAGCACAACCATCATCGAATCCGGCATCGACATCCCCCGCGCCAACACGATGATCATCAACAACGCGGATATGTTCGGCCTTTCAGAACTGCATCAGCTTCGCGGCCGCGTGGGGCGATACAAGCATCGCGCGTACTGCTACATGATGGTCTCGCCCGACAAGGTGCTCAGTGAGATCGCAATGAAGCGGCTTCGAGCTATTGAGGGGTTCTCCATGCTCGGCGCCGGCTTCAAGATTGCCTTGCGTGATCTGGAAATTCGCGGTGCAGGCAGTCTGCTCGGCGCGGAACAGTCCGGCCACATTGCAGCGGTCGGTTATGAAATGTACTGCCAGCTTCTGGAGCAGGAGGTTGCCCAGCTCAAGAACATCAAACGCATCAAGCCCGTGGATACGACCATTGACCTGGGCATCACCGGCGCACTGCCCAAGGGATACATCCCCTCGGATATTCGCCGTATGGACGCCTACCGCCGCATTTCTATGGCTGCTGACTTTGAAACACTCGAACAGATCGAGCACGATCTTGTCAGTGCCTACGGCGAACTGCCCAAAGCCGGGCAGCGGCTGGTGCAGCTTGCCGAACTGCGCATCGCTGCGACATTGCTCGGCATCGCATCAATGACGCGGCACGAGAACGACATCATTATCAAGACCCGCCACCCTGAGCAGCTTGAAGAAAAAATGGCTGGCGCCAAAGGGACGTTGCGTATGGTCGGCTCGCCAAGCAGTGCCGGATTGGTGGAAGTGTACTATCGCCCACCACGCAACATGCTCAGCGCAGACACATTGCTTCCTGTGCTTCGCAAACGATTGCGTTGAATGAAAAGTGGATCAGGCGCCTGACAGTTCGCGGACCAGCTCGTCGATCTCTTTGCGTCGTGTGCGAATGTCCCGGTAGGTGATATTTTTGCGGGCAATTCCGGAGCAGATTTCAAGCGCTTCCTTGGCGACATCCAGCGATTGTTCTGCACGGGCCAGTTCGATCAGTGAAATCATGAGGTCATAGCGAATACGCAGCTCGACTTCCTGCTCGATACCTTCGACGGACTTGAGCGCATCACGAAACTCTGCAATTGCCTCGGGATGCCATGCTTCCTTTGCAAAGCAACGGCCGAGAAAATGTCCGGCACGCACACGCAGCTTGGGCTCATCCTTCGCGGCCTGGAACTGGCCCATTGCTTCTTCATACCGACCCAGCTCGAACTCAACCTTACCAAGCTCGAATTTACGCATTCGGTCAGTGGGGTATTTCTTGACACGCTCGGTGTACTCATCTGACTGCAGCTTCAAAAGCGATTTGTTTTTCTCGATGATTTTCTGCTGAAGCGTTTCATCATCCGGTTTGGACTCGGCCTCCTCGGCAAGGCGGCGAATCTCGCGGCTGAGCTTATCGATCTTGATATCACCCGCAAGCATGCGAAATCGGTATTCCTTCGTCTCCTCGTACCCCTTCATATACACCTTGTACGCCAGATCAAGCGCTTCGGGCGTGCCACGACGTTTGAGCAACTGGCCATACTGGTTGATGACATCTGGCCGCGTGGGATCTTGTTCGTAGGCATTTTTAGCGCGTTCGAGGTTGCGTTGTTCGACATCCTGACCGGCTGAAATCGATTCGGCTTCCTGCAACTCCCGCTGCTTGTCGGAATCCTTGACGAACTTCCGAAACCCACCTTCAGCGCCTGAAGCACGGTCATACCCGCCTTGATCCATCGCTCGCTGGGCAGAAATATCCTTGATCTCGTGCGCAAGCTCATTGTTTGTGGGGTCGAGTTGCAACGCCAGTTCGCCGGCCGTGATCGCCTCATCCCACGCAGAGACTTTCTTGAATAGCTCTTTTGCGGCAATGAGCATGTTCTTCGAGACCTTCTTCTGGCTTCGAAGCAGCGAGAGCACACGTGGGGCAATCCAGTTCCCGAACTCCAGTTGATCGGCCTTGACAGCCGCTTCCAACGTCTTGGCAGCAAGTGTGGAGTTCTGGTAGTTCTTCATCCAGGCAAACTCGGCAGCCGCCATCTTGGATACGGCAGTGTTATCAGCAATGGCGCGAATGTCTTTGTTGGAGGCGGGCTTTCCGCCATTGTTCAGGTACTTCACCGCCACTTTCAGCATGGCCTCATGTGCTGACATGGCTTCGGGATCAAATTTGATGCCGTTGGCGTACAGGAACAGCGCGTAGCCATAGTCAAAGCGATCAGCCATGGACTTGGCATGTTCGAACCACTTTCGTGCCTTGTCAGGATCGGGCTGAAACTCGCTGCCCGCATCCCCGGATGCTGCGTCGCCGTCAATCGGCGAATCACCAATTTGGCTCTCGTCGTCTTTTTTCCTTCTGAAAAACGCCACGATGCTCCTCGATGGACGGTCAGTTCGTTGCTTGGTTCGCAATCAAGCGATTCGGGGTTGCACAACCCGCGAGAATCCGAAGTAGGGCAAGGTACGCCCATTGGCATGGCAGGTCAACGCCTCACCATGCTTGAGTGGCTGATCTGCTCACCCCAGCGTAGCATACGCGGCTATGACGCTCGACGTTTCGAAACTGCGGATCGTACTGTACCCCGATCCGATTCTGCGAACCAAAGCAAAGCCGATTCAGGCCATCGACGACACCGTGCGAGCCGTAGCCGATCGCATGCTCCAGTTGATGCACGAGGTCAACGGAGCCGGCCTCGCTGCTCCGCAGGTAGGTCTTGATTGGCGCATGTTTGTTGTTGCAGGGCAGGACGGTGATGAGGACAGCGTCTTTATCAACCCCGAAGTCACCGCCACCAGCCGCGACCTGCTCACCCATGAAGAAGGGTGCCTGAGTCTGCCCGGGCTGACGGCGGAGGTTCGTCGACCTTCCGTGGTGCGTATCACGGCGCGAACTCAGGATGATGAACCAATCGAACTGACCGATGATGACTTTCATGCGCGGGTGTGGCAGCACGAATATGATCACCTCGAAGGCGTGTTGATCATCGACCGCATGTCACCAATGGATCGCCTCGCCAACCGCAAGATGCTCAAGGAAATGCGCGCCGCAGCGGGGGAGTAACAGCCGCTTGCGGCTTCGCGCCAGCTTCCCGATGACCGATTCCAACTCGCCTCCAAAGCCGCAGCGCATTGTCTTTTTCGGCTCCGGTTCGTTCGGACTGCCGACGTTGCAGCAGCTCGTTGAGCAGCACACGGTCGAACTTGTCGTTTCCCAGCCGGATCGGCCGGCAGGTCGCAAGCGGATGATGACATCCACACCCATCGCCGCCTTCGCCGAGCAGCACGGCCTCGACACGTTCAAACCCGACGCTCCCAACAGGCCCGACGCAATCCAACGCATTCACGCAGTCAACGCAGACGCCTTCGTCGTGATCGCCTACGGCCACAAGCTCAGCCCTGATTTGCTCGGCGAGCACTTTGCGATGAACCTGCACGCATCGCTGCTCCCGAAATTTCGAGGAGCGGCTCCCATTAATTGGGCAATGATCCAGAATGAACCTGAAACCGGCGTGAGCGTGATCAGTCTTGCCCAACGCATGGATGCCGGGGCCATTCTCGCACAGGTCTCCACGCCGATCGATCCACGCGAAACCGCTGGCGAATTGCATGATCGGTTGGCGGAGCTTGGCGTTGAGCCGATGCTGCAGACGCTCCATGCGGTGCAGCACAATGAGTTGCAACCGGTCCAGCAGGACGAAGCTCTGGCGAGCCGGGCACCAAAGCTGGCCAAGGCTGATGGCACGGTTTCGTTCGATCAACCGGCTGCGGCGGTGCGGGCACGGATTCACGGCCTGACACCCTGGCCCGGCTGCACGGTGCAGCTCGGCGAGCAGCGTGTCAAGTTGCTGCGCGTTGCAGATCGGCACGATACATCACACACCGGCGCTGTCGGATCAGTGCATGAAGACGGAGCCATTGTCTGCAGCGATGGCGTGGTCGAAATATTGGAACTCCAACCACCCGGCTCCAAGCCCATGACGTGGCACGATTACGCACGCGGCCATCGTCTTCCCGCCAACAGCCATTGTGAACCGGTATGAACTGGAATTTTGCACAGTCACTTTGGGATTTGATCTCGCCGAAGGCCAAGTGGAGCGAGCAGGCCAAGCCAGCGAGGGACGGCCGCGCCAAGGACAGGAACGCAGGGCGTGCGCAGCAGCCGCCCAAAGATAACAGGTCATTGACCAACGGGGAGGTGGGCCAAGCCAGCCGGAGGCAGGGGGTATCCCGTTCTCGGAAGATGCGCAAGCAGCCGATGCAGGATCGCTATGACGCGCTTGTTGTGGAGATGAAGCGGACGTATGGCATCCGTGTTCGCAAGTGGCGTAACAGCTCATCCGGTTGCGCGTGGGAGGTCAAGTACTCCACTGGTTCGATCACCCGGCTGATCGAATCACCATATCCCAAAGGCCCGATGAGCTGTGCGATCTTCCTGCATGAGGTCGGTCACCACGCCATCGGTTTTCGCACCTATCGGCCGCGGTGCCTTGAAGAGTTCTATGCCTGGAAATGGTCGCTTGAGACGATGCGTGCGTATGGGTTCAATGTCACTGCGTCTGTCCAAAAACGCATGGATGACTCGCTCCGCTACGCCGTTGCCAAAGCTAAACGCCGGGGCTTGCGTGATGTGCCAGCAGAGCTTCGTTACCTCCTTGAAGTCACGCAACGCTGACGTGTCGAAACACGAGATGCGCTGTTGAGCGCGCCATGCTGCATCGCCAGAAGTGGTAAAATCCGATTGATTCAAATTGTTTTGTGCGTTGTCTTGCCTGTCCGAGCAGTGGATTGGCACACCTGCTGCGCATTGGCGCGCGCCAGCGTTGCCGTTGCCCCCTTTATGGAGGCATCGAATGCAACGTCCGCTGCGCCATGGCCACATCAACTCCTCCCCAGCGTACGAGCATGCGGCTCACCACCTGGAAACGGCTGCTCTGATCGTTGAGGTACCAGCCATTTCCGCACGTGGCAAACATCGGCGGGTTTTTGAATGCTATTGGGAGCTCAGCGTATGGGCGGGTTGCTGTGGGGTTGGTGGGGAGCTGAAAATCCAAGGTCGGCTACAATCGCCCGCCTTGTCTGACCGACCCCCACAGCATGAGAGTTTTGATGGTGACGAGTCGGAGGAGGATCGTCACTTCGGTGATGAATCGCTCGCAGCTGGGCCGGACGATCCGCCCCTGAGCCAGATGGCCGTCGGCGAGGCCGGGGCGGAGGTGGATAGTCGCGGAGTGATTCAGTCGGGGAACCTCGCCGGGCGGACGATGTGGGCGGCGATCTGGATACTGGCCCTACCTGTTCTGATCCAGCAAACGATGGCCGCCACAGTCGGGTTGGTGGACAAGATCATTGCAGGGTCGCTCCCTGAGACAATTGTCCGGCCGGCGATGGATGGCATCGGCATCGGATCATATGTCGGCTGGTTCATCGGCATCGCCATGACCGGCCTGGGAATCGGCGGACAGGCATTGATCGCACGGGCGATGGGGGCGGGTGATGCGCATCAAAGCCACCGTGCCCTGGCGCAGGCCGTCAGTGTGAGCGTGCTATGGGGCGCGTTCATCGGCGTGGTGATGTACTTCGGCGTGTATCCGATGACCCAGGTGGCACATCTCTCGCCGGATGCAGCCAAGTACTGCACACAGTACGTTCAGACATTGGCGTACTTCATGCCGTTCTGCGGCATCATGATGGTGGGGTCGATGTGCATGCACGGTGCAGGCGAGACGCTCAAGCCCTCCTTGATTGCCGTTCTGGTCAATGTGATCAACATCGGGCTGACATGGTTTCTTTCCGGTGTAGAGATCGCATTTGGCTCACCGGATTCGCCCGATGGGCGGTGGACAATTCCAAATCCCTCGCCGTTCGACCCCGAGCAGGTCGGCGTAATCGGCATCGCGGCCGGAAGCGGGTTGGGATTCTTCTGCGGAGCAGTGATGACGCTGATCGTGCTGTTTCGTGGCGTCAAAGACTTGCGGTTGGAAGTCTCCCACATGCCGTTTGACGGGTCAATGATCTGGCGATTTGTCCGAATCGGCGTGCCCAATTTTTTCGAGGGCATGGCCATGTGGGCGAGCAATCTGTTCGTGATCCGCTTCATCGGCCAGATTGCGGTGTCCCAAGCGGAAGCAAGGGAGGTGGGCGGTGAAGTGGCGGAGGGCCTGCATGGGGCGCACATGATTGCTGTGCAGTGGGAAGCATTCAGCTTTATGCCCGGCTTCGCAATCGGGACGGCGGCTGGGGCGCTGGCAGGGCAGTACCTCGGCGCGGGCAATGCCCGTGATGCGCGTCTGGCGATCATGAAGTGCACCATCATTGGCAGTTTGATCATGGGCCTGTTGGGGCTGGTCTTTATCTTTGGCGGGGAGTTTCTGACGAGCATCATCAGCCATGACCCGGTGCATCTGCAAGAAACGCCAAGAGTATTGTTTCTATGCGGGCTGATTCAGGTCTTCTTTGCGATCACAATGGTAGTGCGACAGAGTCTGCGCGGTGTCGGTGATACAAAGTGGGTGTTCATCATCACCGTCGTGTCGAGCTACGGCGTGCGACTGCCGGCTGCATGGTTTTTTGGTGTATACATGGAGTACGGCCTGCTGGGTATCTGGATGGGCCTGTGTGGCGAATTGGTCATCCGCGCAATGCTGTTCTTCGCGCGGTATCTGCACGGAGGGTGGCAACATGTCAAGGTGTAATGGTGAGCAGCGTGCTTACGCACCGATCGCGAGTCGCTCAGCGAGAATGTTGGGCAGACCAACTCGTTGCGTTTCGGCTTGGGCGCCAGCGATGTCATACGACTCGCGATGCATGGTGAACGTCATGGCATCCGTATCGAGTACCGCAAAGCTGGCACGAGGGTCGGCATCACGCGGCTGGCCGACGGAACCGGGGTTGCAGATGTACCTGTGTTCACGCTCAAGCATGATTGGCTCGCCATCATGCGGAAGGTGCGCGATCACCTTCCCTGGCGATACGGGCGCGTTGGTGCGTGGTGGTGCCTCAAAGACGACCGGCACATGCGTGTGGCCAAGCAGACAGATGGGTGTTTCCATGCCATTGAAGGCGAGTGCAGCCATCACCGAATCGTGAACGTAGTCAGAGGGACCGGGAGCAGGGCAATCATGGATACACGTCACCGTGTCTTCGAGCACTTCGACATATTTGAGCCGGTTGAGCGCATCATGATGCATCGGACCCAGCACCTGATGTGTCCAGTGAATGGCCTGTCGAGCTGCACCGTTGAACTCAGATGCGCATCGCATATCCACGACTGCTTCATCATGGTTGCCGCGGACAATCACCGAGCAGTACTTGACGACAAGGTCGAGGCACTCGCTCGGCGCAGGGCCATAACCAACGATATCGCCAAGGCAGACGACTTCCTGCACATCAAGGTCGGCCATGCGAGACAGCACTGCGTGCAGTGCATGCAGATTGCCGTGAATGTCGGAAATGATCGCGTAGCGTGGCATGATTTCCCTTGCTTTATCGGAATAGACGCACCGTTCTTGTCAATCTTCTCACGAAAATGCGATTTTCGCCAGAAAAAAACAACCGCAGGCGAAGTGCCTGCGGTTGGAGTATGCAGATTGCTCCACTTGGCGAGTGCCGTGAGCAAGCGTTCAGGTTTACTCGGTGCGGGACTCGACGACCTCGTTGCTTTCCTGACGCGAGTCTTGATTCTTGCCCTTGGACTTACCGTCCGACCCGTTTTTGTCCTGATCGCCCTCAGTTTTTGCCTTGAACGGCGCGCCCTTGTTGTCCGACCTTCCTTTGTCCTTCGCGGTGGGATCGGGTTTGGCGTGCTGCTTCTTGTATGCCTCAACCTTGGCCTTGTCCGGCGCGAGAATCATGGTCATGCGTCGTCCAGCCATTCGCGGCGGAGTTTCGATCTTGGACACGTCCGAAAGCGTCTCGATGATGTCCTTCATGCGCTGGTCGCCCCGCTGTCGATGGATCATTTCACGACCGCGGAAGTTCTGCACAATCTGGACCTTATGGCCATCAAGGAGGAATTTTCTGGCTTGATTGAGACGGATTTCGATGTCGTGCGGGTCGATCTTCATCGAACGTCCAAGCCGCACCTCTTTCATCTCGGTGGCCTTGGACTTCGCCTTGGTCGCCTTTTCCTTTTTGGCAAGTTCGTACTTGTACTTGCCAAAATCAAGAATACGGCATACGGGTGGAGTGGAGTCAGCTGCGACCTCGACCAGATCAAGGCCAGCGTCGTAGGCGCGCCGGAGCGCCTCGATAGTCTCGACAACGCCCACCATTTGGTCATTCTCATCAATCAGGCGAACAGGATTCGCTCGAATCCGTTCGTTGATGTTGGGGCCACGGTTGTAGTTGTCTCCGGGGCGAAAGTAACGTCTGCGTGCGATGGTGGAGATCCTCAGGAGTCAATTGGAACAGAAAAATGCCCATAGGCGGCCAGCCAAACTGGGCGACGAATCAATCAAGAGTAGGAGGGGATGCCGTGCATTGAAACATACGCATCATCGCCCTCGGGCGTCCCGGGTCAGAATCGGTCCAGACACCATACGAATCAACCTTGGTGCTCCCATGTGATCACCGCATCGGTTTGCACGCGGCATGGAGTTGTCCGGGACAGAATCATTGTCAATACCCTACCTTCACATCGGCATCGAGGCAAACAAAATTCACTATGAATATGGTCAATTCGATACACCAGACGAGTCTTCGCTGACCAGACGAGTCTTCGCTGTCGGGGGCACGCCACATCATACACTCGCTGCGGACTCCTGTTCGGAAAAATGTCGCTTTACGATCGTCTCCCTGCCTCGCGTTGCAATCTCATCCCGCAGTGTGTCCACGAACGCCTCCAACGGCAGCGAGCCAAGGTCTTTCTGTATGCCGCGCACTCGTACGCTGACCGCCCTTGCCTCCGCATCGCGCGGGCCGACCACCAGCAGATATGGGATTTTCATCTCCGCGGCGACGCGTACCTTGGCCTGGATGCGATCATTGGAATCGTCCATCGTCACTCGTGTTCCGCAGGCCTTGAGCGCGTTGAGCACTTCCTGAGCGTAATCGGCACTTTTTTCACTGATCGGCAGCACGCGTACCTGTTCAGGTGCAAGCCAGGTCGGAAACGCACCTGCAAAATGTTCAATCAGGCAGCCGACAAATCGCTCGAAAGAACCGAAAGGCGCCCGATGGATCATCACCGGGCGGTGGGGCTGGTTATCCCGCCCGATGTACGAAAGATCAAAGCGCTCCGGCAAGTTGTAATCGACCTGGACGGTACCGAGCTGCCACTCGCGGCCAACAACATCCTTGACCACGAAGTCGATCTTCGGCCCGTAGAACGCCGCTTCGCCCGGTTCTTCGCTGAAGGAAACCCCAAGACCACGTGCGGCTTCGCGGCATGCCTGCTCGGCCTTGTCCCAGTTGGCCGGGTCGCCGACGTA
>PWVT01000304.1 GCA_003562195.1 Phycisphaeraceae bacterium
CGGATTCGAACCGACGACCGGCGGTTTACGAAACCGCTGCTCTACCCCTGAGCTACGCTGGCATCTGAAGCTAAATCGAGGAGTTATGGTCTGCATAATGCTCGGCTTGGTGTGAATTTGGTGTGATACCATTCACGCCAGCCGGTAGAACTTCGTCAAGTAAGAGAATAGCCTCTTCCTGCATGCCGTCGATTATATGGGAATAGACGTCCATTGTAAAGGCGACTGACGCATGTCCCAGGCACTCAGATATGACCTTCGGCTTGGCGCCGCGCTGAAGCATGAGGCTCGCGAAGGTGTGTCTGAGATCGTGAAACCTGGTATGCTTGAGGCGAGCTTCCCTCGCTATCGCCGCAAACTTGTGACTGACAACGCTTGAATCATAGGGCCGGCCGTCGGCGTGGCAGAACACCAAGTCGTCAAGTTCCACGGCCTTGCCGATCTGGTAGTTGGCGCGCTGACGTTCTAGCTTGTAGTCTGCCATGAATTCGGCCAGTTTTGGTGTCATGGCGACGCGCCGCCGGCTATGCCTTGTCTTAGGTTCCATGAAAGCTGTGACACCACGACGCTTGTATAACGTCCTGTTGACAGAGATCGATCGCGAGGCTATGTCCACGTCACGCCATCTGAGGGCAAGCAACTCGGCTTGTCTCAGGCCGCTACTGACAGCGGTGTAGATCACCGCATAGTAGTATTTGCCCTGCGCAGCGAGCAACAGGTCCCTGACCTCGCTCTCTGTGAGCGTGCGCATGGCCTTACCCTTGGGCGAAGGAGGATCCACTAACTCGCAGGGGTTCCGGCCGAGATATCCCTGTCTGACCGCATACTTGAGGGCCTGAGATAACACGCGATGGTGATGGTGTACAGTCCGAGAGGATAGCCTTTCGACGGCTCTGCCGTAGTAAGCCTGAATGTGCTGTTGGTTAAGGTGCTTCAGAAGGTGCTGACCGAGCGCCGGTGTCAGGTGGTTGCCTATGATGGCCCGGTAACCGTCCAGTGTTCGCTGTGAGCAGTTAGTCTTAACATAGCCGTCAAGCCACTGGTTCAGGACATCGGCGACCGTCAGCTTACTGGGCAGCGTGTATATGCCCTTGTCTATGCCGTCCAGCATCTCGCGCAGCCGTCTCTCGGCGTCCGCTTTACGGCCTCTTATGGTGGCTGTGAGCCGTTCAGGTTTGCCATCCTTGTCTCTCTTGCCGGTGTACGCCTGGACTCGCCAACTGTTGCCTCTCTTAGTTATGCTTCCTGTCATGTTTCACCTCTCTTGCCTTTAATGGCGTTTTCTGACTGGCCTTCGTCACTGTGGCTGAACACTTTAGCTTTGCGTTACCGATCATAGAGGCCCCGGCCATGATCGCCTCACGAATCACCGGCGCCATGTTCGCCGCGACGTAGCTGTTCCACAGTTCGTCGTTTCTGACATAGTCGGAGTACCTGGCCCTCAGATCTTCAGGTGTTCGCTGATCGTGAGGGTGTTCATGATTCCATTCAGGCGCCAGCGCTTTCCAGAATCCTTTCCTGGCGCGCCCCTCACCTTTTCTCTTCATCACGAAGTCAATCAAATGCAGTCGGCGCTCGAAGGTTTTCGGATATATCTTAGTCTGCGTCGCCTTCGGCTTGCTTCTCACAGGATGGCCAAGGCTCAGAACAGCTTCGACGTACTTTTCCATGACCTGGCCGTACAGAGTAACGGATTCTCGGTTTGTGTCTGGTTCGTCGTCGTCGTACTGGAGTTCGTCATTCACAACGTGCGACTCCACACATCGCCTGAACACGTCAGGCAAGTGCGGCACGCCGAGCCTGGCTTTGGCGTCGTCGTTAACGGCCCTGATCTCTCTGTTGAAGTCCGCTCTGTCCATTTGTCACAAAGTTGTACTTATTCTAGCATATAAAATTCAGTCTATCAACCGATAGGGGGTGTTATGAACGATAGCAACGGAGACAAGCGGCTAGTGGTGAATGTCGAAACGTGCGTCAAAATGCTGAATATCTCTAGAGCAACGGCGTATTCGCTAGTGAGCCAGGGCCGGCTGCCGGCGCTCAGAATCAGTGACCGGCGAATCGTCATACCGATGAAGGCCATCGACGATCTCATAGCGTCGGCAACTATCAGGCAGCCATAGATTCAAGGATTTTGAAATGGAAATTGAACTTGAAACGACTGACAACATCATCCTGCGGTGTAGGTGTGGAAGCACCTTTCAACTGTCATGGCGAGAGGACCCAGAGCCGCCGGAGCGCGACTGCTCTTCATGTTATCACCAGCTTCCCGGCTATCTGTGCGCGTGCCGGGACCCTGAGGACATGGTGACCCATGACTGCCTGGATTGGAGTCCGAGATGAAGCCACAGAACGTCGGCGAGATACTGAACAGGCTTCAGCACGTCAAGACCATCGGCGACAAGGAATGGCAATCCGATTGCCCTTGTCCTGGCCATCGGACGCCGGGCGACCACCTTCACATCACAGACGTCGGCGACAAGGCCCTGGCAACGTGCTTTTCGTCTCACACTTACGACGAGATCATCGCGGCGCTAGGTTATGAGTCGCTGACCTATGGCAACCAGGAAGGCGGCCGAATCAAATCAGTCTATGACTACACCAACACTGAAGGGCGACTGCTATATCAGACGGTAAGGTATGAACCGAAAACCTTCAGGCAACGCCGGCCAGACGGCAACGGCAACTGGCTGTGGAATCTGAAAGGCGTTCAGAGGGTGTTATATCGGTTGCCTGAGGTGATGGCCGCAAAGGCGAGGGGCGACACGATATACATTTGTGAGGGCGAAAAGGACGCTGACAATCTGGCCGAGTTAGGCTTGACTGCCACGACGAACGCCGGCGGCGCTGAGAAGTGGCAACCAGAACTGGGCGAGGCGTTGAAAGGCGCTGCCGTGTGCATCGTGCCTGACAAGGATGGCCCAGGCAAGCGGCATGCCGAGAAGGTGGCTGCTTCGCTATACGGCAAGGCCGAGTCGATCAGGATACTGGACCTGCCCGACATGGACGGCGACCGAGTGAAAGACGCGACCGACTGGCTCGCGTCCGGCGGCACTAGGGAAGAGCTAGAACGCCTGACAAGCGAGGCCAGGCTATACATCGTCGCGACTGCCACCAAGGAACGCGAAGCAGACAATGAGCCTAAGGCCGAACACACCAGCTTCATGGAAACCGAGCATCACCTGTTCGAGCAGATCGCCGGTGGCAGATTCCTTCAGTATGACAAGGTAACCGGCGAGACTGCCACAGTCAGCCAGTTCGCCAGCGGTGAGTCCACCGTTTTGCCGCTTGACAGTGAAGAGGTTGCGCTAGGTGCTGTCAAACTACCGTCAGGCGTCCGAGAATACGGCGACACGTTGTCTCTACTGAGAGAGGTTCAGGCTCACATCAACCGCTATCTTGACGTGTCTGGCAGCTTCCAGAAGTTCGCCGCGTACTACGTGCTGCTCAGTTGGCTGTATGATCGTTTCAACACCTTGCCATACCTCAGGTTCATCGGTGACACCGGGTGTGGTAAGTCCAGGGCCTTGGACGTTTGTGGTGGCTTGTGCTACAAGGCGCCCTCGGCCAGCGGCTGTGTCACGCCGGCGCCGATCTACCGAATGGTGAAACGATGGGCCGGCACAATCATTCTCGACGAAGCTGACTTACAGAACAGCGACGAGTACCACGAAGTGACGAAGATTCTGAACTGCGGCTTTGAACGGAACCGGCCTGTTATCAGGTGTGTCAAAGACAATCCTGACAAGATCCTATTCTTGCCGACGTATGGACCGAAGGTGTTCGCTACCAGGCGGCGATTCAAAGACGCTGCTCTAGAGGCCCGGTGTCTGACAGAGATCATGCAGGAAACCACCAGGGCCGACATACCGGCCACCTTGGGCGAGGCATTCTACAAAGAACAGGGCGAACTCAGAGACAAGCTGCTTCTCTTCAGGCTCAGGAATTATGAGAAGGTAAATGCCGATGA